>JAHHTE010000162.1 GCA_020024815.1 Mailhella sp. | reverse complement strand
CTCGAAAAAATACATTAATGTAGAAATATAGTTATGAATAAATATTACATTAGGTAAGAGTATTTGTTCTTGACTATATAGGTAGTTGGAGTAAATAGCAGTTAGTTTATTAACAAAAACTATTTAATGGAGATAGTTATGCAAACTAAGAATGCAATGGGAAATTTGATTAATCGTTATCGTGCAGTGTTAAAGAAATGTACTCTTTTGAATGTATTTGGAACATTAACTGTTATTAGTAGTATGTTTTGCTGTTTTCCAAGTGTGGGAAATGCTTTTACAGGTAATAGCACAGTTATAACTGTAACTCAATCAGAAGCAGATGCAGGTATTTCTGGGGTTGGAGCTGGTGTGCTTGTTAATTCTGATACAGCTACCTCCTTTGATGTAAAAGATTCATTAGTATTAACAGGGGCAGAGGGCTTTCTTGCACAAAATAAAAATAAAGAAGATCTTGATGTAAAAATTCAATATGGAGCTGATTTTACAATCGGTGATAAAAATAGTGCAAAAGTAACAAATGGACAACTTGGAAAAGTTGATTTTGAAACAATAGGTTCATATAAATATAAAGGAACATTTAACCTTGTAAATGGTAATTATACTGTAAATGGAATTTATGGTGATTATTTACTTGGTGGACCTACTGTTAATGTAGCAGAAGATGCGTCTCTTACATTAACAGATAATACAACAATAACAACAATTTCAACAGCTGGTATAATTACTGCTCAAGGTACTAGTATTTATACTGCGTTGATAAAATTAGATGGTGGAAAAATTTCTGCTAGCTATGATGAAAATGTTTATAATTCTGGAATAATAAGTACTGATTATGTAAGAGGTATTGGTGAAGTTCATGGAAATAATGTTACGGTTTTTCGTCGAATAAGTGAAATTATAGAACCAATTGATTTAAAAATTAGTGCAAACGAAAAGGTAGAATTATTTTTTGGTGCAGGTTTGATAGAAGGACAAAGTCTTGTTGTTGAGGCAAAGGAAATTGAAACTGGACATTTACGCAGTGAACAAGATAGTGAAATGAAATTTATCGCTACAAATACTATTAAATTTACTGATGATGTGATTACAAAAAATGCACAATTCCAAGCAAATTCTTTTACGGGTAATACAATTACACTTGATGGTGGCTCTTTGGTTGCTCTTGGACAAAAAAATGATGAGCAAACTACTACTCCAATTAACGAATTTACAGGAGTGTTTGAGGTTAAAAATGGAGCTAATGTTTCCCTTAAAGGAGAAACAAAATTTGCTAATAAAGTTATAGTTGGTTCTGGACAAGATTTACAAGATACAACTGTGTATATTGCTAAATTATTTGAACAAGCAAATGATAATACCTTTATCGCAAAAGGTCAAAAGAATGATAAAATTACTGCTATTGGTTTCTTAAATATTGCAGATTTAGGAAAGCAATCTGCTGTAAATACTTTTGCACCAGAAGAAGGTGGTTATATTAGTTTAGGTTCAATGGATTTTAAAACCATGAAAGATCAAGTAGCTTTTGCAAACAATATTGCACAATCAATAAAAAATGATAAAACATTTGGATATAAATCTGCGATAGCTATTGATGGTAAAGACTTTGATCTTGCTCATAATAAAATACAGTTAGGTGCAAAGAAAGAATTTTTTGACATAGCAGCTGATCATCTTTTTATTGGAGATATGGGAAATCTTAAACAAGATACTGATTCATTAATATTTGGTAATGGTAATACCACAGTAAATATAGCAGAAAATGCAGGTGTACATTTGGTTAATGTAAAAGCAGATCAAGAGTATACTTTAATGAATAATGTTGTTGGGACAATAAGTGATAGTACTATTAAATCAACAGATAATATTCTTGTGAAAATAGAAAAGCTTGAATATGTGGGTAGTGATAAAAAGGTTGTTGTTGTAACAGCATTAAATAATGCAAATACTGTGTTAGGTGAATTAAATTCTTCTTTGGCTGGTATTTTAAATAATTATGCAGCATCAGGAGAAAATATATACTTGGCTCATGTATTAGATAATTCAGCTAATGGATTAAGTTCCTCACAAATAGCCAATTCTATTGAAGGGGTAGCAAAATCAGCTATAATTTCAGGGTCTCCACAACAAGCCATTAATATTTCAACTGGTGCTGCAGAGTATGCTTTGTCCCGTACTTCTTTTGCTCCACATATTGCAGGTGCAGTTGCTATTGCTGATAGTGGGCAATATACAAATATTTCAGCCGGTGATAATATGGTAAACGGTACTAATCTTTGGATTATGCCAATGTATCAACATCAAAGTGCTGATGGTTTCCAGTCTGGATATTTCTCAACAGGTTATGATTCTGATTTTGGTGGGGTTGTTCTTGGAGCTGATTATACATGGGCAAATAGTATGCGTTTTGGTGCAACCGTAAATATGGGAACAGGTTCTTCTGATTCTACTGGTAATTTTGCAAAAACGAAAAATGATTTTGATAGCTTAGGTTTTGGTTTATATGCAGGATATTGGTTTGGAAATATAGGAGTAAGTGCAGATATTAATTATACAAATGTTAGTAACGAAATTGAACAGCTAACAATGTTTGGAGCATTAACTGGAGATTTTGATATAGATGTAATTAGTGTTGGCTCAAGATTAGAATATAAATTCCAAGCTGCAGGTATGGATATTATTCCTCATTTAGGAATACGTTATAATTATTTGGACATGGATCAAATTAATATGCAGTTATTGGGTTCAATAATTGCTATTGGTAATAGTGCTAGTGCAGATATTTGGCAATTCCCTGTTGGAGTTACTTTTGCAAAAGATTATACAACACAAAATGGTTGGAATATTAAGCCTAGTCTTGATCTTACAATTATTCCTGTTGCAGGTGATACAGATTTTGCTCAAGAAGTAAGTTTTACAGGTGTTACAGGTCTTGCTACTGTTGAAAGTGAAATTATGGATAGTGTTTCAGGTAGAGCAAAAATTGGAGTAGAAGTAAGTAAAAATGCATATTATATGGGACTTGATTATGCTTATCAAGGTTCATCAAATATGGATAGCCATAATATTCAAGCTACTTTTGGTATTAAATTCTAATTATTGTAATAGGTTAAATTAGGTTTGAGTAGTGTATTCTTAAACCTAATTTAATGTAATTATATAAGGTGTGTTTTCAAAATAATTGGATTTTATTTTTTGGGGGAAATGATTTCCCCCCTCAATCAAGTAAATTTGTTGAAATTTGTTTCAATAAATTTACTTGTGTTAGGGATTAGTAAAAAATCTTTCTCTCAACAATAAAAAAATTATTTATTTTGGGATATTGAATATAAGTATTTTATAATACTATTTCATAGCAATTATTTTATTTTTATTATTCGTAGGAAGTTTGATAACTAGTTAATTGTAAAACATATTTTATAAAAATTTATTATAAAAAATTTTTTTATATATTGTTTTGCTTTTTTTATGAAAATAGTTTATCTTTTTCAAAATAAAGCACGGAGTTTACCATGCGTACAATTATTACATTTTGCTTGGCATTTATGCTTTTTTGTGTAAATGACGCTCAAGCTGGAGGAAATCCTGTGATTAAAATGACAACAACAATGGGTGATATTCTTATTGAATTAAATCCAGAAAAAGCACCTATTACTGCTGCTAATTTTGAACAATATGTTAAAGACGGATTTTTTGATGGTCTTATCTTCCACCGTGTTATTGATGGTTTTATGATTCAAGGTGGTGGATTTGATGCTGAAATGAATCATAGAGAAACAAGACAACCAATTCAAAATGAAGCTGATAATGGTCTTGCAAATGATAAATATACTATTGCAATGGCTCGTACACAAGACCCACATTCTGCAACAGGTCAATTTTTTATCAATGTTAAAGATAATGGTTTCTTAAACTTTACAGCTCCTACTTTAAATGGTTGGGGATATGCTGTTTTTGGTAAAGTTGTAGATGGCTTTGATGTTGTAGATGCAATCGCTAAAGTTGAAACAGGAAATCATGGTTATCATTCTGATGTACCAAAAGAAGCGATTATTATTACTAAAGCAGAAATTGTTGAATAGTTTTAGATAATTATAAAATGTAAGGGCAAACACTATTGTGTCTTGCCCTTTTTTTATCTGTATCTATCCAATAGCCAACCAAAAAGTGCATTATATTCTGAAATATAGCTTATCCCATCAAAAACTATTGGTGCTCCTTCTTTTGACCATTGTTTTACAGTATAACGACTTCTCCCAAAAATTTTGCATATAATATCTAATCCCTTGAGATGAACTGGTGTTATAGAATAACACCATGTCATTGATTTTTGCGTTTCCATTATTTGTATTGGATTATTAATAAATAAATCATTATCAAAATCATGAAAATTAGTAATTTCATCATCATAATTTGCTGTATCTAATTCATTAGTTTTAAGATATTTTTTTTGTTGTGAACTAGAATTGTATGTATGATTTCGTAATAATCGGTCATTTTGAAACAAAGGTTTTTTATTTGATTTTTGATTAGTATTGATAGATTTTTTCATAAATACTCCTTAAATTAGATAATATATAAGTTATTATCAATAAAAAATAGATAATATGTCAAGTGATATTTATAAAAAGATAAGTAAAATTAAATAGTTAAAGAAAGTTTTTATCACTTAAC
>JAHHTE010000161.1 GCA_020024815.1 Mailhella sp. | reverse complement strand
ATTGTGAAATTTGCGAAAAAGAATTTTATCTTAATAAAAATGAAAAAAAAGTTTGCCCTAGTTGTCAAAAAACTCTTTTATCTTTAGAATGTTCAAAAGAAGATTTTTCATCTTATTCTAAAGAAGAACGAGATATTGTTATTGAATCAAGCTTATTACGTGAAAGAAAAAAAAGAGAAAAACAACAATTTCAAATTAATAACCCTTATAATGAAATAAATGATGAAATAAGAAAGATAGCTCAAGATGTTGCTATAACAAAATGGTTTGTAATTGGTTTCTCTATTCTTGCTTTTCTTATCTATACAATAGAAGAAGTTTTCTAATTACCTAATATTCATTACTTCTTTACAATAAATATTCGATAATGTAAAATAACTTATCTTACAATGTATTAGGTTATTATGCTTTATTCTATTTTACGATTTAATATTTTTTTCTATTGCATTATTTTCTTAACATATAATATTGCCTATGCACAAAAATTTTTAAGTTCTGAAGATGCTATAAAAATTGCACTTGAACATGCAAAATTTGCAAGCAATACTATTGAATTTATTGATAGTGAAAAAGAATTTGATAAAGGTGTTCCACAATATGAAATTACTTTTTGGAAAGAAAATGTCAAATATGAATACAAAATTGATGCAAGGTCTGGTTCAATAAATAAATATTCTGAAGAGCGTAGAAAAACCTCATTTGTCCCAATAAATCCTAATGATCCATTATTATCTATTGAAGATGCAAAAAAAATTTGTTTGCAACATGCAAAATTAAATGAAAATATTGTCCGTTTTGTTAAAATCTCTCAAGAATTTGAATATGGATATAGCTCTTATGAATTAAGATTTTGGAAAGAGCATACAGAATATTTTTATGAAATAGATGTTGCCACAGGCAAAATTTTAGATTTTTACATTAAATACCACTAATTCTATAAAAAAAGGAGAATTTAATATTCTCCTTTTATTTTATATTATTTTACTATTCCAAATACTTATTCTGCTGCACCACGAAATTCAATAGAAAGAATTTCATAGGTTACACGACCTTTTGGAATATCAATAGTTATTTCTTCGCCTTCTTCATGGCCTAATAAAGCACGACCAACAGGAGAACTAATAGAAATTGATCCATTTGCAAAATCAGCTTCATCAGGACCTAATAAAGTAAATTCTCTTTCTTCATCTGTTTCAATATCAACAACTTTTACTGTTGCCCCAAAAATAACTTTATTACTACTTAATGTATTTAAATCAACAACATTAAAAGTAGGTAATTTAGATTCAATGTAATTTATGCGTGCTTCTAAAAATCCTTGACGTTCACGAGCAGCATCATATCCAGCATTTTCTTTTAAATCGCCCTCTTCACGTGCTTCTTTAATGGCTTGAATAACAACAGGACGTTCTTTTTTTAAACGTTCAAGCTCTTGTTCAAGTTTTTGATAACCTTGTACGGAAATAGGAGTGTTACTCATGATAATATCCTTAATTTTTATAATAAAAAAACACCCAACATTTGAAAATATCAAAGAAGGGCGTTCCACATATTGTGTAAAGTATTTATAGCCAAAATATAAAGATAAGTCAAGGAAAAGCAAAAATATCTTTTTTTACTACCTAAAATTATTATTTTTATCGAAAATAAATCAATTAGATACTAATAACACGAATAGATAATACTTTTAATTATAATATATTTTATAAAAATACCTTTAACATTTATTAATACTATTTCTTTATATAAAATTACTTGAGAAAATTTTAATTCATAGTAAACTTTCTTTATGAAATTACATTATTTATATTATAGCTTTGATGCTTGGTTAAAAAATGCTCATAAGGCTAAAGTTCAAAAAATATCTTTAGATGCTTATTCTGGTTGCCCTAATCGAGATGGAACAATTTCACATGGTGGTTGCACTTTTTGTAATGCTGATGGATCTGGTTCTGGCTTAATGAAACATGGTCTTAATTTACAAGAACAATGGATATATTGGAAAAATAAGTTCGCTCAATCTGATAGATTAAAAAATACTAAACATTTTTTAGCTTATTTACAATCATATTCCAATACATACGGAAATATCAAGCGATTAGAACAAATTACAAGTCAACTCACAACTCTTGATGATTGTGTTGGATTTTCCATAGGTACAAGACCTGATTGCATTGATGATGAAAAATTATCACTTTTAGCAAACCTCCCCTTTTCAACAAAATGGATAGAATTTGGCGTTCAATCCATGAATGATAATACATTAAAAATCATAAATCGAGGACATACTGCCGAAATATCAAAAAATGCTATTATAAAATCTCACCAACATAACTTAAACGTTTGCGTTCATATTATGGCAGGCTTACCTAATGAAACAGAAAATGATTTTTTAGAAACAATAAAAAAAGTATGTGAACTTCCAATTCAAGGAATAAAACTACATGGGCTTTATGTTTGCAAAAATACACCTCTTGCTCATGCATATCTTGAAAAAAAATATACTCCCTTATTACAAGAACAATATGTAAATCTTATTTGTAAAGCTCTTTCTATTATACCTTCACATATTTGCATTCATAGATTGACAGCAGACCCACAACAAGATGAACTTATTGCTCCTGAATGGGCAAAACTAAAAGGACATATTGTTCGAGAAATAGAAACACAACTTTTTCAAGATGGGTTATGGCAAGGTATTAAAGCAGATGTTTCTTTAGAAAATCCTTATACTGCTATATATAAAAAACTTGAAAAATTACGCTAAAAATATAATATATCTTGCTATATTAATTATATTTTAAAAATATAACACAATAACATTTTATTATCTGTGCTGTTTTTTATAATTCTGATAAACAAAAAATCTTTTGTATAATAAAATTTTTAGATTAAATGTTTTAAATGGAGAATTTGGAAAAGATAGATTTTCAAAAATTTTCCTTTTAAAAAAAAATTATTTTATAAAATACTCTAACAAAATTTGTTTATAAAAAAAGGCTCATTACGAGCCTTTTTTTTTAGTTACTTTCCGCAGCTTTTTCTTTATCTGCTTTAATTTCTTCTTTAAGATTATTGATTTTTTCCTTTGCACATTCGGTTTTTTCTTTTGCCCATGTGCTTACAGCAGAACTGGTTTCAATAGCTTTTTTTGCAACAGGACGGAAATAACCAGTTTTATACAAAGCATAAGCACCAATACCAAGAACTACTGCACCAACAATTTTAAAATGAAATGCCATAATATACCTCACTTGTTGTATCAATTATTTTTATACCTATTAATATAAGCCAAAAATAAAAAATAGCAATACTATTGTAATTTTTTATAAAATACAACAAGTTTATACTGTTAGCTCAATTATGAAAAAGACCTTCTTATTCCCTTGATTCCTTCAAGAGCAATTTGCCACTTTGCTTCAATAGCTTGCTTTATCACAACTGCACCTAACCCTCTCAATTCTTTAGCATTTGCAAACATGCCAACTGCATACTTATGGCCAACAGAACAAAAGACTCCTTGATAATTGAAAACAAATTTTTTTTGAACTTCTTTGCCTTGCAAATAGTTTTTGAAAACTTTACCTAAGTAAGTACCTTCTTGACAAGCTATTTGTGCTGTTGGTGGATAAAATCTTCCAGTTGTTTCATCAAGTAAAGCTCCACAATCACCAAGTATAAAAACATTTTCCATGTCTGCTTGATTTTCTTGATTTACTGGTTTCATAAATCTATCTACTTCAACTCGACTACGTTTACTTGTAAAGAAAGGAGAATTTTCAATTACAGAACTACCTTTAACTCCAGCAGTCCATATTGTAAGGGTGGAAGGAATAGTTTTCTTTTCTCCATTTTGCTCTACAATAATTGAATCTTCCTTACATTCTAAAACCTTCCAATTAGTTTCAACACTAATACCAACACTACGTAAATATTTTTCTGTATCTTTTGATAAAAATTCAGATAACATAGGTAATACTTTTGGTAATGCCTCAACACAAGTAATTTTCACAGAACTTGGATCAATTTTTAATTGTTTACATTTTTTTGTAAGTTCTTCAGCAAATGATGAAACAAGTTCAACTCCACTTAATCCACCACCACAAACAACAATATTAACTGTATCTATTTTACCATTTTTAAAATCATCTAAGCTATGATAAACTTTTTCTTTAATTTCTGTTGCTTCTTGATAATTTACCAAAGAATGAGCAAATTCTTTAATTCCTGGAATGTTAAACGTATCACTTTGGAAACCAAGACCCACAATTAAATAATCATAACTATGAGTTTTAGCTTTACAACGCACTTCACCTTTTTTTATTTCAAGAACTTCATCTTGAATAAAATTAACTTTATTTGAAATTAATTTCGCTATTGGAAATAAAATATTTTGATCTTTAGCTCCACTTGCAACTTCATGTAATAAAATTGAGTGGTAATGTTTTGTTGTTTTAGAAATTAATGTAAATTCTGTTTCTTCATACACTTCTTTTGGTAAACTTTTAAGAAATGATAATACGCCATAGCCAGCACCTAATAATAAAACTTTTTTCATCTCGTACTCCAAAAACAAGAAAAGAATTATCTATCAAGCAAATTAGATTTTTCTTCATAAAGAAAGATAAAATCTTTATTTAGTTCATAAAATCACAAAATAAATACTTTATTTTATAT
>JAHHTE010000160.1 GCA_020024815.1 Mailhella sp. | reverse complement strand
ATCATAGATAGTGCCAAGATTAAAAAACTTAAGATCTTTTACTTCTTCTTTATTTTTTTTATCCGAAAATAAATTTTTTAAATATACTCTTAATCCCTTTGTTGGAATATCCATATTTTCTAAATTTGTTTCTTTAGAAATAGATTTAATTTTAATATTTCCTGTACTATCAATACTTATAAAATTACCATAAATATCTTTAAGATATTCTTTAACTTCCTTTATAAAATCATTTTTATCTTTTGCTGAAAATATCTTATCAACTGGAAGTGAAACCATACAATCATAAGGGAAGAAATTTAAAAAAGCATTATTATCAACAGCATAATAATGTGTATCATCTTTAATTATTTTCTTATTTTCAAAATATTCTAAGGTATTACGTATATCTTTTGTTTCTAATCGCTTAGAATTTTTATTTTTTTGATATCCCCAAGGGTGAGAACGAGTTATGCAACGAAAAACAAAACGTTTTTCAATAATTGTTTCTTCGGTACTTGCTGTTTCTTCACTTTCATTTTCGTTTTCTTCGCTATTTTCTTCTTTGCTTTCTTCACGGATAAAGCAAGGATCTTCTAAATCAATAAAAAGACGCATTCTATTATTTGCAATATTAAATGGGCTATCGTCTTTAGCCCCTGTCATACCGATTAAAATAGCACTTGCTCTTTGTTGTCCGTCTAAAATATGTACTTCATGGTTATCATTATGGATATTTTCCTTAACAATAAAAGAACCAATAGGAAAACTCCGTGCCAAACTATCCCAAAAGTTTTCTATTTGATAGGCTTTCCACACAAAACCCCTTTGAATTGCAGGCAAAATAAATTTTGTCTTGCTATCTTTTGTACTCATGTCTTCAAAAAAATTCTCAATACAATATGCCATAACTAAACTCCTTAACTTTATAAAATAATAAATAATAAAAATATATTTGTAAATAGATTTAGAAAATATTTTTATCTATTATTTTTTATTTTCTTTTTTATCATACCAATCTGTTGGCTTTATTACTTTCACATTATCGCCCCATGTATATAAATGCCAATCCATTTCAAGACGCCCACCTGCATGAAATTTAACCGTTATTGTTCCGTCAGGATTTTCAATCATTTTTTGTGTTGGGTGAAATAAATATCGCTTTACTTCTTTTGCAACAGTTGCACTAAAAAGCCATTCCACATCAAAAGGTTCTTCTTGAAATATGCCAAAAGAACGCGAAGCATATTCTTTTATATTAAAATCACTTGGAATTTCATATAATTCCTCTAAAATATTAATAGTTTTTATATTACTTAAAATAAAATTTCGTACTGTTCCATTATCATAACCATCACTATGCACAGCTAATAAATAATGATTTCTATCACCATACAAAATCCCATAAGGATTTAATGTATATGTATGTATTTTTCCTGAAAATTTAGCTTCATATTCAATTTCAATTTGCTTAAAACTCAATATTGCTTCTCGAATTGCACGTAACACATTTTGATCAACTTCAATCTGAGGCCCTACCTTATGGGCAAATTCTTCTACTTCCAAAATTACTTCTAAATCTGGTTCAATTTTTCGTAATGTTGAATCTTTTATATTAGCACGTACTTTATTCAAAACTTTTTCTAAGCATTGAGCTTTTTCAAATAGATTTTGATTTTTCAATGTTTCTACTGCTATCTCAAGAGAAGATAATTCTTCTGCTGAAAACTGAATAAAATCTTTCAATGTACCTTGTGGTATATGCCAACGTTTAGAATTTTTTTCTCCTACTGTTTCAACTGTTTGAGGAAATTGTATTAAAATAGTATCTCGCATACGTTCGGCTGTTCTTCGAGCAACACCAAATCTTTCACAAATATCTTGTAAAGAAACACCTTCTCGATTTGATTGCATTAAAATTGCTAAATCAAATAAATCATAAGCTCTTTCGTATGCCATAATAACCTCACTTATGTATAACTTACTATATTGTTACGTCAAAATATGACATAACTAAAAAAATTTTTCTATAAAAAATTTTTACTCAACTAGCTAATATAATAACATTTTAATTTAATTGTTTTCCTTGACCTATATAAAAATTTTGCCTATTGTAAGTAAATTCTAATAAGGAATAATTATAAACAATTCCAATATATTGGATTTAGGAGATATTATGGAATTTTATCGCGGACGCCGTTTACGTAATAGTGTTGCTTTAAGAGATTTAATGGCTGAAACAACAATTACAGCTAATGATTTAATAATGCCTTATTTTGTTATTGAAACAGATGATGAAGATTTTAAAAGTCCTATCAATTCCATGCCTGGACAATATCAATTATCTTTAAAACAACTTAATGAAACAGTAAAAAAAGCTGTTGCCAATGGATTAAAAGCTGTTTTACTTTTTGGACTTCCAAAAGTAAAAGACCCTGTTGGTTCACAAGCCTATGCTGAAAATGGTATTGTGCAACAAACTGTAAGAATGCTTAAACAAAATTTCCCACAACTTATTATTATTACAGATGTTTGTCTTTGTGAATATACCTCTCATGGACATTGTGGGCTTTTATGTGAAGGCGACAAACAAGGTCTTGTAATCAATGATAGTACATTAGAATTATTAGCAAAAACAGCAGTTTCCCATGCTAAAGCTGGTGCTGATATTGTTGCTCCTTCTGATATGATGGACGGACGAGTAAGAGCCATCAGAACAGCCCTTGATGAGGCAGGATTTAAACAAACTCCTATTATGTCTTATGCTGTAAAATATGCCTCTGCTTTTTATGGTCCATTTAGAGATGCAGCTGAATCTGCTCCGCAATTTGGTGATAGACGTACCTATCAAATGGATTTTCGTAATCAATCTGAAGCGATCCGTGAAATGTATGCAGATATTGAAGAAGGTGCTGATATTTTTATTATTAAACCTGCTAGTGCCTACCAAGATATTATACGCATGATTTATGATCGTTGCGATGTTCCTCTTGCTGCCTATCAAGTAAGTGGTGAATATTCCATGATTAAAGCAGCTGCTCTCAATGGTTGGATTAATGAAAATGCTATTATTATGGAATCATTAATTGGTATGCGTCGTGCTGGTGCAAAACTTATTATCACCTACTTTACAGAAGAATTATTAGAAAAAGGATTAATAAAATAAAGGAAATATATGAATAAACCTCTTTGTACAGAACTTACTCCCGATGTGGAAGATTTAGAAAAAAAATGTAAACATTCACATAATGCTGTTCTTGATGGTAAAATGCCACCACACAGCCATGCAGGTATGCACCCCCATGCAAAAAGATTTTTAGAAGATGGCGTTACGCCTAAATGTCGTCTTATTGCTTGGGAAGTTACAAGATCTTGTAACTTAGCTTGCAAACACTGCCGAGCAGAAGCTCACCCAGAACCATACGAAGGCGAACTTTCTACACAAGAAGCAAAAAATCTTATTGATACCTTTAAAGAAGTTGGTGATCCAATTATTATCTTTACAGGCGGCGATCCAATGATTCGCCCTGATGTGTATGAATTAGCTAGTTATGCACGTGATAAAGGTTTACGTTGTGTAATGAGTCCAAACGGAACTCTTATTGATGAAAAATCTGTTCTTAAAATCAAAGAAGCAGGTTTTGCTCGATGTTCTATTTCCATTGATGGGCATGATGCTGCAAGCCATGATGCTTTTCGTGGTGTGCCAGGAGCTTTTGATGCCTCCATGCATGGTATTGAACTTTTAAAACAACATGGTATTGAATTTCAAATAAATACAACTGTTACAAAAACAAATCTTCATACTTTTAAAGAAATTTTTCAACTTTGTGAAAAAATCGGTGCTGCAGCTTGGCATATTTTCTTGCTTGTTCCTATGGGAAGAGCTGCAAGTCTTGCAAATGAAGTTATTACAGCACAAGAATATGAAGAAGTTTTACACTGGTTCTATGATTTTAGAAAAACAACTTCCATGCATTTAAAAGCAACTTGTGCCCCCCATTATTACCGTATTATGCGTCAAAGAGCAGCAGAAGAAGGCATTGCCGTTAATTTTGAAAACTTTGGCATGGACGCTATGACTCGTGGTTGTCTTGGTGGTACTGGCTTTTGTTTTATTAGCCATACAGGACAAGTTCAACCATGTGGATATTTAGAACTTGATTGCGGTAATGTTCGCAAAACACGTTTCCCTGAAATTTGGAAAAATACTGAATGGTTTAAGAAATTTAGAAACCAAGAAGATTATGAAGGTAAATGTGGCGTTTGCGAATTTCACAAAGTTTGCGGTGGTTGTCGTGCTAGAGCATATTCAATGGACAACAACCCAATGGCTCAAGAACCACTTTGCACATATGTGCCTAAAAAGAAAAAATAATTATCAATAAGCTAGTTAGGGGGAGGACTTTTTATAAAAAGTCCTCCTCCCAAAAAACTTTCAAAAATTTTATCTAAAAATCATTTTGCTTGCAAAATGATTTTTTTTCTTAATTAACAATATTTTTTAATAATTTTTTCTTTTTTTGAGAGAAGAACTTTTGAAAAAGTTCCCCTCTCAAACTCTTCCCTCAAAACTTTTTAAACCAAAAGCTCTTTTGCGTGCAAAAGAGCTTTTGGTTTTCCACTGTATAAAAATAGGGTATGTTTCCAAATTATTTAGAATTACTTTAACGTATTAGGCTTATAAAATAAAAAATATTTTC
>JAHHTE010000016.1 GCA_020024815.1 Mailhella sp. | reverse complement strand
CAAAAACAGTAGAAGAAGTACAAGCTATTGATGTGGAAAAGATTTTTAGTGAACCATTAGTATAAAAGAGAATGAGGAATTATGCAATATTTTAGAAATATAGCAATAGCTATTGACCAGTTATTTAATAGCTTTTTACGGGGTAGTCCTGATGAAACATTATCTAGTAGGGCATATAGATTATATAAAAACAATAAATATTGGTATAGTGCGTATCCTTATTATGGTATAACTATGCTTTTTTTTTGGCAAAATAATCACTGTAAAGGGGCATATAAAAGTGAGATAGAGCGTAAGCATTTGCCGTATGAATTTTGGGAGTAAAGAAATAGTATGAGAATAGCTATAAAAAATTTTACAGGTGGAGAAATTAGTGAAACGTTGCTTGCTCGTTATGATTTAGCAAAATATCAAAATTCAATGTTACACATGGAAAACTTTTTTCCTAATGTGCATAGTAATGCGGTACGGCGTTCTGGTATGCGATATGTTGCAACTATTGGGGAAAAAGCTGTACTTATGCCTTTTATTTTTTCCACAGAAGAAAATCAAAACTTTGCTATTCTTTTTACAGAAAAAAAAATTCATGTTTATACAGATAAAGAAAGAATAGCTACAAATATTAGTAGTCCTTACCGTATTCAAGATGTGTATAATTTATCCTATTCGCAAGTGGGTGATGTGATTTATATTGCTCATAAAAATTATGCATTGCATAAATTAATGCGTTCTGGGGCTTATCCTTATATATGGAAAATTGAAGAAGTAAATATTAATCAAAGTGTTTTAGCTCCTAATGCTCCAACTTGTGTTTGGGGTGAAAGTGGGGGAGGAACAAAACCTCCTAAAAATTATCAATTACGATATAAAATAGTTGCAGTAGATAATAAGGGCGTACAATCAATAGGTTCTGCTATTGGAGAAGTTACAGGGCGTTATCCTACGGAATGGGTTGTTGGTGATTATGTTGATATTACGTGGTCAGCTGTAACAGGTGCAGAAGAATATAATATATACCGTGAAAGTGCTGGGTACTATGGGTATATTGGTACTGTAAAAAATAATGATGTTTTTAGTGGAACGCTTGAAAGTATTACTTATAATGAAAAAGTTTTACCTATAAATAAATTTATTGGAACAAGAACAAGAACAATTAATTCTAGTGGTAATACTGTAACAGATATTACAGTTTCTAATGGGAATAACAATGCTTTTTATGATAGTGCAACACAAACATTATTTATTTATGTAAAAGAAACTATCAATCGTTATACAAAGAAATATGATAATAAAACTCATTCTTATAAAGAAGAATTATCTTCAACAACGTATGAATATTATTGGGCTATTATTTATGATGTGCCAAGTAAAATTATTGGAACATATACAAATTTTATGCTTGGTAAAAAAGAAAAAAATGCTGTTTCTGAATATCCTCATCAACAAATAGGTTCTATTTTGGTAAGTCCAAATTATGTTGAAGGTGGTTTATTATCGTTTCGTGATAATAATTATGAGCCAGATATAAGTGATACACCACAAGAAGATTGGTTTCCTTTTGCTGATAATAATAATCCTAGTATTGTGGCTTTTCATCAGCAACGTATGGTTTTAGCTGGTACAAAAAATACCCCTCAAGCAATTTATATGTCTAGAACAGGAGATTTTGAAAACTTTAGAAAATCGCGTCCGTTACAAGATGATGACCCTATTGAATATAATCTTGCTAGTAGTTCTATTGATGAAATTCAATGGGTTGCCAGTTTTAAAGATTTACTTATAGGAACAAGTGGAGCTGAATACAAAGCAACTGGGGCTGAAGGGTCGGAATCGCCTATTACTGCTAAGGGCATAAGTATTACACCACAAAGTTTTTGGGGTTCTTCGTATTTATTTCCCATTGTAGTTGGAACAAGTATTTTACATGCAGAACGTTTTAGTGCTAAGGTTCGTGATTTATTTTATTCTTTAGAAACGGACGGTTATAATGGTTCTGACCTTACAATGCTTGTGCCACATTTATTTGACGGGTATAAAATTATACAATGGGCATATCAGCAAAGCCCTGATTGTATTTTATGGTGTGTGCGTAATGACGGTGTTTTGCTTGCTATGTCCTATATTAAAGAACAGCAAATTGTTGCTTGGAGCCAGCATAAAACAGACGGAAAAGTGCGTTCTATTTGCCGAGTAAGTGGGGAAACGGATACGCTTTTTCTTGTAGTTGAAAGAAAAATAAATAATAAAATTTCCTTTGTCTTAGAAGTATTAGAAAATAAATTTTCCCAAGCTGATAGTATTGAAAATGCTTTTTTTGTGGATAGTGGCATTGTGCTTACAAGTGAAACGCCAAAACAAGAATGGGAATATCCTGCACATTTATTAGGTAAAGAACCTGTTTTATTAGTTGACGGTTCACCTTTAGAAAAATTTGAAAGAATAAGTACAACACAATTTAAAATACCATATCCTGCTAAAAAAATTATTATAGGCTTACCTTATAGAAGTGTGCTTGCTCCACTTCCTTTTAACGCTGATTTAGATGTAGGTAGTACACTTGGTCTAAAGCGAGCTTATGGGGAATGTTCTATAAAAATGTATAGGTCTGTGAATGGAAAATATGGAACACAATTAGATAATTTATTTGATTTTCCTTTTTTACCTAATAAGTATGGTGAGGCTGTAAAGCCTTTTTCTGGGGATTTATTCTTTATTCCTCAAAGTGGACAAGATGAAAATACTACGCTTTATATAGTGCAAGATGATCCTTTACCTATGCAAATAATGGGACTTGTTGTGAATATTGATTTTGGTCAAATGGGATAAAATATGCTTAGTGTTACTAAAGAAAAAATTGCTCATCAATTTGCTATAATAGAAGAATTAGCTAAAGATAATTATCAAGAAGCAAAATTTTATGATTATTTTGGGAACATACAATTACATAAAGAAAAATTTCTTCTTTTAGAAGAACATAATATGCTTGTATTTTTTGCCTTTAGGGACAAAGAAAAGCTTGTAGGATATTCATATTATTTACTTATGCCGTCCATGATTAGCAATGCTTTTTTAGCTGAAAATGGAGCTTTTTTTCTTTTACCACAATATAGAAAAGGTCTTACTGCAAATAGGCTTTTGCAAGAAATTGAAGCCTTATTAAAAAAAGAAAACATAGAAATTATTATCCATAGAACGCAAGTAAAAAATGATTATTCGGCATTATTTTTACGAGC
The DNA here is from genome assembly GCA_020024815.1 of Mailhella sp. Lineage (GTDB taxonomy): Bacteria > Desulfobacterota > Desulfovibrionia > Desulfovibrionales > Desulfovibrionaceae > Taurinivorans. Next base: position 17,852 of record JAHHTE010000016.1, on the reverse strand, counting down.
TGGATTTACATTTCAAGAAAAAGTATATGCAAAAAAAATATGAGGTTTTTTTATATGGGAATGGAAACAGCACTTTTAATTGGGGGATTAGCTGCATCTACTTTTGGCACTGTAACAAGTACCATAGCACAATTAAACCAAGCAGATAGAGCTAGTAAAGAGGCTATGCAAAATGCAGCTGTTGCTAACCAAAATGCACAATTAGCAGAAGAAGATGCAAGGCAAGCAAGAAAAGAAGGCTATGAAAATAAACTAAAAAAACGCCAAGAAGTAGCAGGGCTTATTGGTTCACAAAGAGCAAGTCAAGGTGCTAGTGGGGCTTTGGTTGATAGTGGCAGTTTTATGGATACTACTCTTGATAGTGTGGATAAAGGCGAAGCAGACGCTCTTAAAATGGAACAAGATGGTTATGATAGAGCTTATGCTAAAGAACTTGAAGCGTATAATTATAGGCAACAAGCAAATAATTTACAATGGCAAGCAAAGCAAAGTAAAAAAGCTAAGACTGGAATTTTAGTTTCTGGTGGGCTTAGTTTATTAGGTAGTGCTGTAAGTGCTGGGTCAAATTGGTATGATAGAAAACAAATGAAAGATGTATTGACTACGGCTAAGCCAAAAGAAACGTATGGACAAATGTATGATAGAGTTCATAAAAATTATTTTGGGTAAGGTATTATATGAGAGTTCCAGAATATCAAGAACAATTTCGCTATCAAGGTAGACAAGGCACTGGGCGTTTACATGAAAATCATGCAGGGGAAGACCCTTCCTTACTTGCTTTAGAAAGAGCAGGAGGTGCTGCAAAACAAGCAGGGCAAGCTTTATTACAAGCAAGTGAACGTGTAGCAAAAACAAAAGATGATGTTAGCAAAGCAAAAGCGACTATGCAAATAAACGAACTTAGTAAGCTTTTTATGCAAAAAAAAACCGAGCTTAGCCAACGTAAGGGAGAAAATGCCCTTACTGTTAGTAAAGACTTAGCTACATGGCAAGAAGAACAAAAAGAAAGAGCAAAGCAAAATCTTGGTGATAATGAAATGGCTTTAGCCTATTTTAATTATCAATCTGATTCTGTTTTTGCTGAACAAAAAAATTGGGGAGATATATACCAAAATCAAGAACAAGAGCGTTTTTTAGATAGCACGTATCAAAGTACTTTGGATTTAGAAGGGGATAATTATTTAAATAATATTGAAAATGCTGAAAATATGGCAATAGCACAAGGCAAAGCTTTTGATGCCATTCAAGATTATGTTAATCGTAAAGGCTTGGGGCAAGATGTTGCGAAAAATTTATATAAGCAATGGATTAGTAAAAATATAGTTTCTGGTACAGAAATGCATATTGATAATGAACAGTTAGGAAAAGCACATTCTTTTTTAGAAAAAAATAAGCCTATGCTTAGTGCTGATGTGTATACAAGCCTAAATAAAAGAATACGAAATGCTAGTGAAATAGCCCGAGAAAAAGCAAGAATAAAGCAAGAACAATTTCAAAAACAACAAGTTGCAAATACTATTGCTATGCTTGTTGATAATCATAAAAAATTTATTGATACTAATATTGATAGTGTGCCTAAAGATAATCTTTATGTTTTTTTACGTGAAAATATTAATGCAATGACAGATGATGAAGCAATTCGAGAAAAGGCGTTTGAGCGTTGCAAAAAACATCTTGATGAACAGTATGAACTAAAAGATAAAAAAATTGCAATAAAAGCACAAGATATTCTTGCGTCTTCTTTGAGTACAGAAGAAAAAATGCAGGAAATAAATAATCTTCCTCTTGATGATGATTCCAAAAATACTATGGAAAAAATTATCTTACAAAAAGATGCAAAAACAACAGATTATAATGGATATTCTCTTGTACAAGATAATATAAGCAAAGGTATGTATGCTAATTATAATGAATTTTTAGCAGATACTGCAAAGGTACAAATGACAAAAGAAGATAGAGCTATATTAACTAAATTTTATCAAGAACAAAATAATCCTGTTGAAAAAGAATACGTAGAAAATATAAAAGAAGCTGAAAAACTTTTTAGTATAGGTACAAAAAAACCTGAAAATCCTTTGCAAGCAATACAACAACAAAATAAAGAACAACGTTATCATGGAATATATATGTTCCAAGTAAATAAATTTATACGAGAAAATAATCGTAATCCTAATAAAACAGAATGTTATGATATTGCTAAGAATGTTTTACAAGAAAATATTTTAACAGGTTTGGGCAAAGAAAAAAATGTTAATTTTATGAAAGAATTATATTCAATAGGGGAAGATTTTGAAGAAGAAAATAAAAAATCTTTTGATTATGAGGCACAATTAAAGGGAGCAGAAATTTTACTTGAACAAGCTGAAGTACCTATTAGCGAAGAAAATATTTTACGGGTTTTAAAAAGTAGCGATAAAGATATTGAAATTATGAATATCAAAACAGGGAAAAAGCATGAGAGAGTTTGGGAACAAGGTAAGGAAAGAATAAGAGAAATTTCTGAAGAAGAATAGCAAGATAAGCCTATTAAAACCATATTTAATAATTCTTATGTTTCTTGGGAAAATCAATATTAAAATTTTTTATAATGCAATAGGGAACTACTATGAATAGTTATAAATTTACATTAGGAACAGAAGCAGATAATTTTCATAATTTTTTGAATACAAAAGAAGAAACAGAACAAGATAGTTTTGCTACACGTTTTAATGCATTGAATAATGCTTTTGATGAAAAAACAAGAGATAATTTAATTACTAATTATAACGGGGCAATAAAATATAATTTACCTAATCCCCTTTCTTTTGAAAAAACAAAACAGTTTATAGAACAAAATAGAAATAATGTAACAAGAGAGCAAGAAGAAAAAGTAAAAAAATATGCTCCAGATACAGCAACATTATGTGCTATGGCTGATAGTATGAATTCTATTGTTGCACAAAAATATTTTAAGGACATGGCACAATATGAAAGAACTGTGCGGGCATTATCTGAACCAAACGCCCCAAAAGACATAAAAGATATTTTTTCTTCTAAGGTAAAGCCAATAGAAGATACAGGGTATAATACAGCTGAAAGCATTGTGTATGGTGCTGGAACAGGTATAAATAATGCTAAGCGTGGTATGCAAACATTAGGGCAAGAGGCAAGACGCTGGCATATAGAAAGAAATATGCCCGATGAAATGAAAAATGAAGATTGGATGAAAATAACAGAAAGCAAAATACAAGAATATGCTGAAAAATATTATCCTCATAATATACAAAACCAAGAACTATTTTTTACGCATTGGAATAAGCAAAGACAACTTTATCAAAAAATTGCTACTGATTTATTTGATAATGCAAATGAATGGGCATTAAAGGCACAAGAAACAGGGGGATTTAACGAGTTTATTTTTGATGTATCTTCTGGTGTTGCTCAAGTTATTCCTTTAGTTGCTGCTTCTGTTGCAACGCAAGGTGCTGCATTACCTGCTATGGTGGCTAGCTTTGGTATGACATACGGGCAAAGCCTTGACCAGTATAGACAAGATCCACTTGTTAATCAAAATAATACAAGAAATGCTGCACTTATAAATGCCTCTCTTAGTTCGATTTTAGACGGTATAGGGGCAAAGGGAATAGCAAAAAGTATTTTGAATAAATCCTCTAAAAATGCTTTGGGGCATACGCTGATAAATTGGGGATTAGGAGCTTTCAAAGAAGGAGCAACCGAGTATTTACAATCATACCCTGAATTTTTTGCTAAACAATTTGCTTATGGTAAATTTGATAATGCTGACATGGAAGCTTTTAGCAATTTGTTGCGTGATTTTGCTAGTGCTGATTTTCAAAAGGACGCCCTTTATCAAGGTTTAGTAGGGAGCTTTGCTGGGGGAAGTTTAGGAGCAATAGGGCTTAGGGGTGAATATAAACAAAAAGCAATACAAATAAAAAATCTTATTCAAGCACAAAAGCTTGCAAAGGAACAGCCTGAAATTTTTCAAAACTTTGTGCATAAATTACAAAAAGAGGGGGTAACAATACCTGATATTTTTGTATCTGCAAAGGTGGTAGATGGTCTAAAGCAAGAGCGTAATCCAGAACTAACTGACTTTGATAAGCAACCTTTAGAAAGTTTTCTTGAGGAAGTTGGTATTAGCATGAATGAATATGAACTTGCTTTAGCTAGTGGTAGTCCTTTGCAAATAGCAGGTGATAGCGTGCATAAGGCATTGCAAACTGAACTTGGCATGAAATTATTTCAAGAGAATAATTTTAGCATATCAAGCAATTTTGAAACAGACGGAATAGATAGTTTTTTAGGTTCATTATACCAAGAGCAACGACAAGACAGGGAAAATTTGCAAGGAATTTTAGAGCAAGCAGAGCAAAAAGAAAATGGGGAAATAGGACCAGAATTTGATGAGTATGCAAGCTATACTTTGAAAAACGAAGCAGAGCTAAGCCCAGAAGAATTTGCGTATCAACAAAAAATACAAGCAGATCTTGATATTGAAGAAAAGGCGTATAATGAAGAAAATTATCTAACGCAACAAATAATGCATGATATAGAAGAAAAAACACGCTTAACCGATACGCCTTATACAGAAACCCAAAGCAAGACGTTATCTTCTCTTTTTATGGCAGAAATAAAAACCTTTGCTCACAATTATAATATTCCATTACAAGAAGCCTTTAAGCAAAGACGTCCCTTATTTTTAGGTAGTGTAGCAAGTACAAGTGATTATCAAAATCTTGTAGCAAAAGCTTATGAAGAAATAGGCGTAAGTAATTTTGATGCTAAGGCATTGGATAAAGCTTTATATCAGCTTAATGATGGTGTTGATTTAGAATCAGAAGTTCCTGTTGTGGCTATTGAGCCTAGATTTCAAGGGCGTGAAGTATGGGAATTTACAAAAAATAAAGAAGTAGCAAAATTAAAAAAAGAGCTAACAGGAGTATACCATAATAAGGCTACTGGTTGGGATATTCATTTAACAGGGCATGGAGTGGAACATTCTATAAGTAGTGCAACACGTCGAGGAGTAGGTGGAAAGGCACATATAGAAGCAGTGGCTAATTTACCTAAGCTTATTGAAAATGCAGTATTAGTGGAAAGCCACCCAGATAGAAAGGGACAAGGTTTATCTGCAATACATAGAATGTATGTGCCTATGCATATTGATAATAGTATTTTTACTGTAAAGTTAACAGTAAAAGAAAGTAATCAAGGTATGGAAGCTGTTATTGAAGATATGCGGAGATTATATGATTTGTCTTTAGAAAAAGAAATACTTGACGGAGCCACTGTATCCCCCCACACTCCGTTAATAACGGCAAGGTCTGGACACTCCACGCCAAGCATTTCTAAGATGACCCTACGCTCATTGCTTGAAGATGTCAAGGATAGTGAGGGGAAAAATTTTTTCCAACTTTCTCATGATACGGCTTCTTATCAACATAACAAGATAATTCAAGGTTCTATAAACCAAGTGGAGGGGGCAAAGTCTATTATTCGTTTCTTTACTGCTACGGATATTAGCACTGGTTTCCATGAATTTGGGCATTATATGCGTTTTGGTTTAGAACAAAAAGCCTTACTTGAAAATGCAAGGGAACAAGACAAGCAAGATTGGCAAACAGCGTGCGATTATGTGGGGGCTAAGTTTGGCGAAACATGGACAAGAGAGCAAGAAGAAAAATTTGCTGATAGTGTGCTTTTATATTTACAAACTGGCGAAGCTCCAAGTAAAGGGCTAAAGCGTGTATTTGCAAATATTGCTAGGTGGTTAACAAAATTATATACCAAAGTAACACAAACAAATATAGCTATTACTCCAGAAATAAAAGATGTATTTGATAGGCAACTTGCTACGGAAAAAGAAATTCTTGCTGCAAGACAAAAAATAGGTATTGCAGAAATGAACCCTCTTTTAACAAATTTACAAGAAACAGATTTATCATACCTTAGTGCAGAAGAAAGAGAACGGTTTAATACTCTTGTGCAAGAAGCTGATGCTGAAACATACACTGCTATGATTGCAAAAAAAGGAAAAGAACTTTCCGAAAAAAAACAAGCATGGGCAAAAAATGCAAGGCTTGCTTATGAATTAGAACCAGATATTACAGAGATTAGGCAAGTAATTTACGAGGGGGGCATTTATTTTGATGAACAAATGCAAAACCAGTATAAAGAGAGTTTACAAGCTTTGTATGAAAATAATCCTGAACTTTATGCAAAGCTATTTACGACGGATAAAAGCAAGGCTGTTGATTTAGATAAAATTGCAGAACGATTTAACAAAGAAGGGGCAGGGGCTATTGCTAGTCTTATGGGGCATATAGCACGCATACCTCATGAGCAAGCTTTTATTGAACAATATATACAAGAACAAGAGCAGGCTTGGCGTGAAAGTTGGGATAATACTGAACTTCTTTTGAATGATAATGTAGAAGAAGCTCTTGGTATTTTAGCTAATGCTCTTGCTAAAAAAATAGGACATACAAGCTTTGATACAAAACAATTACATTCTATTGTAGTGGATAAAGTAAAAGAAAATAAAATTGGTGAAGTAGAAAATCTTATTGAAAAATACGAAGTTACAGCAAAAGAAAATGCTCTTTTAGAAAAAGCGAGTGCAAGAAAAATACAAAAGCTTGAAGCTAAAATTATTGCCCAACGTTTAGAATTACTTGAAAAAAAACGTGTTGCCATTGCTGTATTACGTGAAAAATATAAAGCTAAGGAATTGAAAAACAAAGGAGTGCAATATGTAAAACGAGTAGCAAAAACAAAACCTGAAAAAATAGATTTTGCATACAGCGAACAAATAAAAGCATTGGGGAATAAGTTTGGTATTACTGGTAAATTGCTTGCTCCACGTGATAAAGAAAATTTACCTAGCCTTGCACAATTTGTTGCTGATAATCAACTTGATAGTAGTATTTTTCCTGAATGGCTTTTAGCTAGTCCACAAGATGAAAATATACGTTACAAAGATTTAAGTGTAGAAGAATTTAAAGACCTTATGAATGTTTTTACATTGCTTGAGCATAAGGGAAAAGATATAAAACAAGTTGAATTATTAGGAAAAAAACAAAGCCTTGAGGAAAGAGTAAAAGAATTAAATGCTAGTGCCTCCCAATTAGAAGATAAAAAGAGCATTACAGATTGGGAAAGAAATTATAATAAATCTAAAAAAGTTCGTTCTATATTGCGTTCTTTAGGGGCTGATTTAACAAATTATGTGTATACGTTTTTAGCTGCTGATGGATATAGAAAAGATGTTGATCAAGTTAATGGTGTTTTTTATCAAACCTTTTTAGCTCCTTTATACGAAGCACAAAAAACAAGTTATCGCCTATCTTGTGTTATGAATGAAAAAATACAAACAGTGCTTGACCCTATTATCAACATGAAAAAAGAAAAAAGGCAGGAACGTTGGTCCTTGCCTGATGTGCCTTTATCTTACGAAGTGGCTCGGGTTTTTGGTGAAAATAATAGTTGGGATTATGAAAAAATGATTATGGTTGCTCTTAATATGGGCAATGCTGACAACATGAAAAAGCTTATGAACGGCTTTGGCTGGGAAAGAAAGCATTTAGACCTCATTACCCAAAGAATGACAAAAGAAGATTGGCAAATGGTGCAAAATATTTGGGATACTATCAATGAATTATATCCAGAGCTAGACGCTGTGTATAAAAAAGTAAATGGTATTCCTATGAAAAAAGTAGAAGCCAATAAATTAGAAACGCCTTACGGTGTTTTAGAAGGGGGATATTTTCCTTTAGTTTTTGATAGTAGGCTTGCGTCAATAGACCAAAATGCAAAGCTTGAACTTGAAAAATTACAACAAAATAGCTTCTCTATCAATATAGCTAAAACAGTGGACGGCTTTACAAAAACAAGAAAAGGCAATGCTAATATACCTCTAAAACTTAGTTTTGATATTATTGATAAACATATTCAAGATAGTATTCAATACATAAGTTATGAACCTTCTATTCATAATATTCGTAAGGTAATTCATAATAATGATTTTGCGTCTATGTATAAAGATAAGTTTTCCGTAGATGTTTACAATGGCTTGGAAGCATGGCTTGCAAATATTGCTAAGCCTCAAAGGGATACTATTACAACAACAGAAAGATTACTTGAAAAAACAAGGGAATTAGGCACGCTTTATGCTCTTGGCTATAATATCAAAACTGCTCTTATGAGTTTTACTGGCTTAGCTCCTATTGTGCATGAGGTGGGGCTTATCAATACCATAAAAGGGGCAGGGTATTTATTAAAAAATAGAGAAAAAGCTTATCAGCAAATACAAAAAATAAGTACGCTTATGGCTGATAGACCTAAAAATATAAACCAAGATATTGCTCAAAATATGGCAAAATTTAACCCAACTAATGCCCCTACTTTACAAATTAACGCCTTTGGAAATGATTACAATATTTATTGGAAAGATATACAAAAATTTGCTTTTAGCATGGTAACAGCTACGGACGCAATGGTTTCTTATACTGGTTGGATTGCTGCATATAATAAAGCTATGCAAGAAACAAACGGGGATATTGAAAAAGCAAGAGCGTATGCTGATTTGGTTGTGGAGCGTTCGCAATCAAGTGGGACTGCTATGCATTTAACTGCTTTACAACGAGGGCATGGAATAAAAAAAATTATTACTATGTTTATGACGTATTCTTTGAATTATTGGAATAATTTACAATACCAAACACGAGGGCTAAAAGAAGGAAAAGTAAGTGCCTTAGAATACGCTAGTTGGATTTTATGGTATCACACTATGCCAGCTATTTTAACCGTAATGATTAACGGGCTTTGGAAAGAAGGGGAAATACCTAATCCCTTTGGTGATGACGATGACGAAGATAAATACAAGGGAGCTAAAGAATACGGCCAAGAAATTTTTATCAATGGGCTTATACAAGGTTTGCCTGTTGTAAGAAATATTCCTTCTTTATTTGAATATAATCAAAGTAATATGACTGGTAGTAGCGTAATGGATAATGGCTTGGTTTCTACTGCAAGATCCTTTTATAATGGAGGGTTGCTCTTTTATAGTTTATTTGATGATAGCCTTGAAAGCGAGGAGATTTGGGGAAAATTTATTAAACATTCGATTGATTCTTCAAGTTATTGGACAGGTATACCAGCTCATAAGGTTTTACAATTATACGAAAAAGCAAATAAGGTTCTTGATTGGTATCAGAATTAGGTTAGGGGTTTCACCCCTTTGACCCGACCAAAGGGGAAACGAGGGGCAAGCCCCTTGTGTTTTCCCCCTTTGGAAACCCGAACGCAACCCCCCTTATGCTCCATACTTTTATGTGAGCTTCGCCCGCTTCAAAGAATGTCGCTTTTATTCCCATAAATCATAAGTAGAGGCTATTTGTTTGGGTATACGGTAGCCGTTAGCGAAGAATAAGCTTTGCGGATAGCGACAGTGGTTTATGTATATTAATTTTGCGTAACTAATTGCTGTCTTTATTCGTAGCTTCCTGCGTCGCAACGACTAAAGCAAGGGACATAAATTTACAATTTTGCATACGCTATAAATATACAGCCAAGATACTGGATATGTAAAAAATATGTTGTATTGACAAACAATATATAATATATTCTTTTTATAAAAAGGAGTATAATATGAGACATACAACAGTCAGCGTAAGAATGGAAAATGATTTGAAAAGAGATTTTGATATGGTTTGTACCGAACTTGGTATGAATATGACTACTGCCATAACTATGCTTGCAAAAAAAATGATACGGGAAAAACGCATTCCTTTTGAAGTTTCTGTTGACCCGTTTTATTCTGAAGAAAACATGACAAGGCTGAAAAAATCTATTGCTCAAATGGAAAAAAGTGGCGGTACTGTTCATGAGGTAGATTTTAATGATTAAATCATGGACAGATGAAGCATGGGAAGATTTTGAATACTGGACAAAACAAGATAAAAAAACATTAAAGCGTATTTTTGCTTTGTTGAAAGATATAGACAGAAATGGTTATGAAGACATCGGAAAACCAGAACGATTAAGCGGTGATTTGTCATATTATTGGAGCAGAAGAATAGATGATTGTAACCGTTTGGTTTATAAAATAGAAGATGACAAAATAAAAATTGTCCAGTGCGGTTCCCATTATCGAGATAAATAACTAAGGAATATGCAGTGGAAAGTTATTGTTCGTATGAGTAATAGGGCAAACAATAACAAGGTCAAGTCCAGTATAAATAGGTTGTGTGCCACCGCGAAAAAAGGAAAACACGGCAGCACACAGGTTTAGGGGGAAGTTTATAGTCCAAGGAGATTTTCTATTTCTTTTTTATTGAATTGAAAATTTATGTAGCACATTGCTTCATATTTGCTTATATTAGCATTTTCAGCAAGATTATATTGAAAACGGTTTAGAAGGTCAATTTGTTTGCTTGTTGCTTTATCGTCTAGCCAGCGTTTTGATTTTTTTGTTGTGCTATCTGTTTCATAAATGCGTAAAAAATCGTCCGCAGCAGCCATAGCGTTTAGTTTTTCGCCTACAAGCACGCATTTTATTTTTTCTTTCTCTTTTTTTCCAAGGGCGTACCATGTTTTACCGTCAGGGGAAAATACACCTGCCCAAGCAGAAAAACCTGCTGCCATCATAATTCTATCTGAGCTAAACAAATCCACATAACGGAAAGCTGAAGCATTTAGAATATCCACTTCTGTCATTTCAAAAGAAATATTTTCAGGAATATTACTCTCTCCAATGCGTTCAAAACGAAAACCACATAAAGGGCATACTTTTGTTTGTATTGGAAGTAATGCTCCACAGCCAGCTTTTCCTTCTGCATCTGGAAAACGGTATTTTGCCTGTCCGTTGCTGTCCAGAATATTATTATAATCTTGTGGGCATATTTTTGTTTGGTATATATCAAGCTTTGTTTTTTCTTTTTCCTTGCCTAAATCAACATCGCTCATCAAGTCGCCGTGTGTTATAATGGACGTTCCAAAGTCCATTATGAGGCAATCCTTTTTTACAACTTCCGGAAATTCTTCTGGGTTGACGGTACGAAGACCACGACCTACCATTTGAATAAAAGTGCTTTTTTCAGAGCTTTTACGCAAAAGCATTACGCAAGACACAGGCGGAAAGTCAAAACCTTCAGTAAGTACCATAACATTGGTAAGCACAGAAATTTTTTTGTTTGCTAACATATCTAACGTATTTTTCCGTTCAGCACTATTCATTTCACCATGCACAACACCTGCATTTATTCCTGCTTTTTGAAAGTTATTAGCAACATCAAGTGCGTGTTTTATGGTTGAACAGAATATAATTGTAGGTCTATACCCGTTTTCTGTTTTGCAACGTTCTTTGAAATGGCGGATAACTTCTGCATTGACTTGTTCTGTGTTAAGGATTTTAGCAACTTCGCCCTGTTCGCCAAAATCTGATGTTGTTTTAAGTTTTTTAAGATCTTCTTGCGTGTTGCCAATGTTTATAACGAATGCTTTTGGCGGTACGAGAAACCCAAGACTAACCAGTTCCTTGATTGTTATCTGGTCACAAATATTATTGAAAAATTTTCGTAAACCTTTTTTATCACCACGTTTTGGGGTGGCGGTAAAACCTACAAGTTTTAGGTTTGGATTTTTATTCTTAGCCTCATTAATGATTCTTTCAAAAGAAGGTGCTACAATGTGGTGTGCCTCGTCCACACATACGACATCAAATGCTGGCATTTTTGAGGCATGACGAACAAGAGATTGCACCATTGCAAATGTTGTTTGTCTTTTGAATGTTTTGGCATCAGCAGTCCATAAACCACAAGAAGCATTATCGTTTATGCGTTTAAACTTTGTCATATTTTGCATAACAAGTTCTTGCCTATGTTGAAGAACAAGTTGTCTACCGCCTAGGCGGCGGAGCAGTTCTCCCATCATAATGGTTTTACCTGCTCCTGTTGCGGCAACGCCGAGTGTGTTACCATACTTTTCAAGTGCTTTCTCGGCGTTGTCCACAAGTCGTTTTTGGTAGGTACGCAAAAGCATAATTATGTCCTAGAAAGGAGTATCGTCAATTTGTTGTTCAGAGGGAGCATACATTTGAGGTGGGGGTGGGTATATTTATATATATACCCCCGCTCCAGTGAAATTTTTTTTCCGGGAATAACTGAATAAGATTTGGAGAAAAAAATGCAATTTGAACTTGGCATAATACCAACACCACAAGCAAGGGTTAGGCACGGTATTTCAAAAAACGGTTTTGTAACTGCCTTTAAAGCAGGCTCTCAAATACAAAATGAACGCACACTAGAAGCGTGCTTACTGGAGTATAAGCCTGTTACGCCCATAAAGGGGGCTGTAAGGCTCTTTTTTAATGCAGTGCTTCCTATCCCTCAAAGTGTAAGTAAAAAGAAAAAGAAAGCCATGCTAGAGGGCGAAGAACTACCTACTAAAAAACCAGACATTGATAACTTGGCGAAACAAATTTTAGACGCCATGACAAGGCTACAATTTTGGGAAGACGATAAGCAAATTGTGGAGCTTTATTGCAAAAAAAGCTATGGCAAAAAAGGAATGTGGGTTGTAACGGTAGAAGGAGAAAGGCAATGCGTGAACAAGATGTAATAGAAGAAATTATGCTTGGCAGGAAAAAATTAGAAATAGAAAAATTTTTTGATAACGTTGTTGAAACATACGGAAAGGAGTCCCAGCTTAGACAATTGCAAGAAGAATGTGGAGAAGTAATTGTTGCGGTAAATCATTATCTGCGTGCTGTTCAGCAGAAGGATACAAAAAAAATTAGTTTGACAACTTGCAATCTTATTGAAGAGGTAGCAGATGTAGAAATATTGATTGCTCAGCTTCCATGTATGTTTTTGGGGTTTAGAGAAGCCGTTGATGAGGTAAAAGAAAAAAAACTCAAACGCCTTGCAGAACGGATAGAAATGCAGAAATAAAAAGCCCCTTTTGGGGGGCTTTGCTTACTTCTTGTTTTCACTTTTAGAGAAAAAGACCACATAAATTGTACTGAATAACGTTACAAGAGATATGCCTAATAAAATATACCAGCCATTCATGTCAGTTACTCCTTTGTTTATAAAAACAGGTTATTATTGCAGAAATTAAACAGATACATCCTGATATATTATTTTGTCTTATTCTGACGTTTTTTAAATTCCCATATGCTTAAAACAATTCCTAACGTACCAATAATGGTAATTGCAATTCCGGCAAATAACATGTTCATAATTATTCTCCTATGTCAAATAAGATAGTACAACTGCTAATTTTTGCAAGTTCAAAGGGCAGGGCTTGACATTCTCTTTCTTTTTCGCTACAAAGAAAACATGGAGCTTCAAAACTCCTTACACGACGTTTTATCCATAACGAAATCATGGCTTTTTTTGTGCCTAAATTTCTAATATTTGGCTGGGAGTGGGCTAATACAATACCCTTAAGTTTTTGCTTAGGGGAAATATGCCCGCCGTTCGTGTACGGTTTTGAGCTCCCAGCCTTTATTATTTTAATACTGGCTAACTCAAAAAAATCTACGAGTTATTGCGTAACCCACAACAACGAACCCTATGCACTTGTAAAGCCCATTATTGAAAATATGGGGTTAGATTGGCGTTCACAAGCTACAAAATTGAGAAGTAATAAAAAATGTTGGGGGGGGTGATAATCACCACTTCTTTAAATAGACAAAATACCACTTTTTTTTGCTTGATAAAACTAGTAAACTAGTTTTATATGTAAATCAAGGAGGAAAAATGTCAAGAAAGCAAATTAGTTTTTCTGTTTCTGATGAAGAACATGAAAAAATAAAAGTTCTTGCAAGTCGAGAAAGAAAAACCATTAAGCAGTTGATTTTAGAGGCTATATCTTTATATTGTCCAGATTGGAAAAAAGAAGATAGTAAAGAGAAAAAATAAACGGCTCTAATTAGTGCGACAACACTAATTAAAGCCTAAACAAAAAGTACGTAGGAGGTACTTTATGTCTCAAGCTATTATAGTGAACACAAAAACAATAGTCAATTTAATTAACAATCAAGTATTAACTACCAGTATAAATATTGCTGATTTTTTCAATAAACAACATAAAGAAGTTTTACGAAAAATTGAAAATTTAAAATCAGAATTACCAATGGATTTTTGGGAGCGTAATTTTACGCTTTCAAAATATCAATCAAAAACTGGGAAAAATACAATAACAGAAAATCCCATGTATCTTTTGACCCGTAAAGGGTTTTCTTTCCTTGCAATGGGCTTTACAGGCAAAAAAGCAAACCAATTCAAGATAGCCTACATTGAAGCTTTTGATGCAATGGAAGCAGAGCTGAAAAAACAACCCAAGCAAGCCGCCCTATCCCAAGAACCGCAAACCACCCAAGACCAAGGCAACCAACTTTCTACTGTCAACGAAAGAGTTCGCATTAATAATTTAGTTAAAGCTTGGGCGAAAAGTAAAAAAAAATCACATTTTGAATGTTGGAGAATTATTCATAAAGAATTTGCTATTTCTACCATTGCAAAAATTCGTTCTAACCAAATTCAAGACGTTTGCAATTTCATTATGGATAAAATGGATAATCCTGCTGAAAGACCTACTCCTCCTTTGCCTGTTTCTTGCTCAAGCTCTTTGCCTGTCCCAAAACCCGAGCTTACCTTTTTGCCCGTAGAGCAAAAACTTCCACCACTCATGTTCGAGTACGAACCTGCTGACTGGAAAAAAGACTGGGTAGAATTTCACGCAAAACAAATGTTAGAACAGTATGACTATAAAACATACGCCTACAATGCCTATATGCTTTCTTGCAAGGCTAGCGACATCTTCAACGACTTTGAAAAGAAAATAACAGAACTCATGAAAGACTATGACAAAATTTCCAAACCTGTTTATAAAGCTATGTTTAGCAAGATAATTGACCGTGACTATGACGCTGATATTTTATGCCCACATAGTAAAGAAGAAAGGGATAGAAACAATAATTGTACTAGCTTCACAAGCACTATGTGGCAAACCATAGACAACACCTATTCCAAACTGATGTATAGCAAAAGGCGTGAGCTTCATAACGAAGTTGACCAAATGATACAAACCTTGCGTTATACAGCTAAAATACTGGATATGTAAAATATTCTTTACAAAAAAGGATAAAAAAAGTATATTTTTTATATGAAATTTGAATATGATCCCAACAAAAGCATAAGCAACAAAAATAAACATGGAATAGACTTTGAAGAAGCCAAACAACTTTTTAAAGACGAAAACTTGCTTGCACTACCTTTAACCTTTTCTGATGAAAAAAGATATGCTTATATTGGAAAAATGAACAATAAAATGTGGACTGCGATTGTTACCTGCAGATATAATAGTATTCGTATTATTTCTGTAAGACGTTCACATAAAGATGAGGAGAAACTATATGAAAGCGACTGATTTTGAAGAACTTTTTGATAATGGAGAAAGTGTTATTCCTTATGTCGACCTATCAAATGCTTCTCGTCCTAATAAACTAAAACGAGTAAACATTGACTTTCCATCATGGATGGTTGAAGAAATTGATAGTGAAGCAAAACGAATTGGAATAACAAGACAATCACTAATAAAAGTATGGATTTCAAACTGCATAAAAGAAAAAACAGCATAATCTAAAGCCTCTATATGAGGGGCTTTGTTTTATAAATATCCTTGCACTACAAAATCAGAATTTTGTTTTTTTAAAATACCTAAATCTAATAATACCGCTACCAACATAGAACAATTATTGCCACTATATACAGAAAAACAATCTGTAAAATCCTTAGATTTTATATTTTTTTTCTTCTTTAGCACTTGGTTAATATCGGAAAATAAAATTGGCTTATTATCAAAGCTAGCACCTTTTTGACCTTTTGCAGGGTAATCTGCTTCAAGATTTATACATTTTTTTTCATTATCAAGGTTATAATCTAAGCTTCCCCTACGTAATTTGTTACAAGTAAATTTTTTCATAAATAAACCTTTTGGTGACGAGTTATTACTTGACAAATTACAAAAAAATATTTATTTGTGTTTCACAGGTAATTTATCAAAACAAATAAAGACCGTCATTTCTTTATTTATTACCATGCATTATTGCAAGTGATGCATGGTTTTTTTTATCTAAATTAAAATAAACACTCATTTTTAAAAAGTCAACTAATTTATTAATATATTTAAATAAGTTATAAAAAAAGCCCCCTTTCGGAGGCTTATTTATCTGTAAGCTCGTCTAAATAATCTGCATATTCTTGCATCATTTTTCGTCTTTCTTCCATATATTCAGCTCTATTATATACAGCACGTACTTTATTCTCATCACCATGTGCAAGACTGCGTTCTATAAGGTCAAAACGGTATCCCATTTCATTTAATAATGTCGAAGCCATAGCTCTAAATCCATGTGCACACATTGTATCTTTTTTATATCCCATTGAACGTATGGCAGATAGTACACCTGCTTCGGAAAGGCATTTTCCTTTTCTTACACTTGGAAATATCCACTGCTTATCAAAGCCATGTTGATTTTCTAAAATCTTCAAACACTGTTTGGATAAAGGCACTTTATGTTCTCTACGCATCTTCATCTTTTTAGGTGGAATTATCCAAAGCTTACGTTCAAAATCTATTTCTTCCCATTCTGCTTGCCTTACTTCAATGGGTCTACAAAAAGTATATGCAGACCATAGCATGGCTTGTTGAACTGTTCCTGTTGGATAAGCCTTGATATTTCGCATAAGCTGTCCAACTTCTTTCGGATCTGTTATAGCTGCTCTAGGTGTGCTTTTATGATATGCTAAAGCTCCCCGTAAATCACGGCAAGGGTCAGATGAGCATAAGCCACAAGCAACACCATAACGAAAAACTTGGGAAATAATATTAAGTAAACGTCTTGTAATATCATTTTTTCCTTATTCTTCTAATTTTCGTAAAATATGTAATACTTGTGGGGCAGTGATTTCATAAATTTGAAAAGCTCCTATGGAATTGAATATATAATGTTCAAGTCTGTAAGTGTTAGTTGCCCTATGTCCGTCACTCCATTTATTTTTTTGTTTTTCTAACCAATCAAGAGCAACTTCTTGAAATGTACCCACAGCATTTGGGATATGTTTTTTCTTTTCTATTGTAGGATTTTTTCCTTGTGATAATAGTTCTTTTACTTCAAGTAATTTTGTTCTTGCTTCTCGCAAAGATATAGTAGGATAATCTCCTACTGTATAAATATTATCTTTACCATTAAAATAATATTTTATTCTCTATTTCTTTATACCTTTTGTTGTAACATAAATATATAAGCCATCACCATCAAAAACTTTATAAGGTTTTTCTTTTGGTTTTAAACTTTTTATTTTAATATCAGTAAGTGACATAGGGGTACACTCCATTTGCTATATGTAACCTGCTTTTATAATGAATAAAAAATATAGGGGTACAATTTTTAATGAATTCTATTTTGTACCCCTTTTGTACCCCTTTTTTTTGCGAATGTAAACGAAGAAAGACGAAAGAAGATAAAAAGATAAAAGTCTAAATACGTTGATTTATCAATAAAAAAAGCCCTATGTGAAAATCATAGAGCTTATATAAAATATGTACTGGCGGAGAGGGGGAGATTCGAACTCCCGGTACCTTTTGAGTACACACGATTTCCAATCGTGCTCCTTAGGCCAGCTCGGACACCTCTCCACGTGAGAAAATACATTTATAGAAAAAATATATTCTTGTCAAGAAAAATATTTAGAGATATTTTGAGTGAGTTTTGAAAATGATTTTTTTATATTTTGGGGTAGTGATTGAGTTTATTAATGAGGATAAAGGGAGTTATAGAT
>JAHHTE010000159.1 GCA_020024815.1 Mailhella sp. | reverse complement strand
GAGGGGAGAGTTTGAGAGGGGAACTTTTTCAAAAGTTCTCCTCTCAAAAAAATAAAAAATATACTAGCTCACGACACAATTTTTTATCCTTAAAGAAAATTGTTTATAATACTTTTTTTTTATGATATAAACATATAAGCCAATTAAGGAGATAATAATGGATAAAGATACACTTTTACTTGACGCTGAAGAGCGTATGGAAAAAGCAATTTCTGCTTTGGAAAAAGAATTCACAAAACTTCGTACAGGTAGAGCAACTACCTCATTAGTAGATAATTTAAAAGTTGATTATTATGGAACAATGACTCCAGTCCAACAAATGGCAACAGTTGCAGCTCCAGATAGTAGAACTGTAACTATTCAACCTTGGGATAAAGGTGCAATGTCCCTTATTGAAAAAGCTATTATGAACTCTGATCTTGGGCTTACTCCACAAAATGATGGTAAGGTTATCCGTATTAGTATTCCACCACTTACAGAAGATCGCCGTAAAGAATTAGTAAAGGTATGTAAAAAATATACAGAAGAAGCAAAAATTGCTATCCGTAACGTTCGCCGTGATGCTAATGATGGCTTCAAAAAACTTGAAAAAGATAAAGTTATGAGCGAAGACGAGCTTAAAAAAGCAATGGACGATATCCAAAAAGTAACAGACTCCTATGTTGCTAAAGCTGACCAAAAAGCTCAAGCAAAAGAAAAAGAAATTATGGAAATATAATAAAAAAGGGCATGGCATTTGCCATGCTTTTTTTTGGGAAAATAAATGAATTTACCAAAACATATTGCTATTATCATGGACGGAAACGGCAGATGGGCTACGGAAAAAGGATTAAGCCGTAGTGAAGGACATCTTGCTGGGGCAAAAACAGTTGAACTTGTTATTAAAGAATGTTTACACTACAATATTCCACATCTTTCTTTATATGCTTTTTCAACAGAAAACTGGAATAGACCAAAAGAAGAAGTAAATTATTTATTTGAACTATTTTGCGAATTTGTAGCAAAAGAACTTTCTCTTATGCAAGAAGAAAGTATACGTTTTTCAATGGTTGGTGATAAATCAAAATTACCAGAATCAACTCTCGAGGCTTTGGAAAACGCTATACAACAAACTCAACATGGTAATAAATTAGAATTAACTCTTGCGTTAAATTATTCAGGAACTCAAGAACTTTTATATGCAAGCCGACAAAGTGCTATAAAATTATTAACAAATCCTCAAAATTTGCAAGAAATACAAAATATTGCCCAAAATACATCTGCATTAGCACAGTATTTTACAACACTTTTTAGTGAAGAAAATTACACAGAAGAATTATTTCGTTCTTCTCTTTATCTTCCTAATTTGCCTGATCCTGATCTTATTATTCGCACAAGTGGTGAATTGAGATTAAGCAATTTTTATCTTATACAAGCAGCATATTCCGAATTTTATTTTACTCAAACCTATTGGCCTGATTTTTCTGAACAAGACTTTGCTCAAGCATTGCAAGCGTATTCTCAAAGAAAACGCCGTTTTGGAAAAATAGAAAAATAAAAAGACCAATAAAAGGATAGACTATGGCTGACACAAAACTTTCTGCACTTAAAACAAGAATAAAAACAGCTTGTGTTTTAGCTCTTATTTTAGCTCTTGTGATTTACATTGGTGAAACTGCCATTTTTTATTTTATTTGTCTTGTTTCCATTTTAGCACAATGGGAATTTCTCACACTCTTTTTTAAACATGAAAAAACACGATATAAAATTTTCTATTGTTTTTTAGGAATATTTTATATTTTATCAATATACTATTACCCTGAAATACCACCAATTTTTTATATTGGACTTGTAGGACTTATTTCTACATTTATAAGTTTGAAAAATTTCAACCATGATACAGCACAAGAAAATATGAAGACAGCAAGTATTCTTATGCTTTCTTTTATTTATCTTCCTTTTATTTTTGGTTTTATGACAAACTTTACACTCTCTCAACAATTACTAGTAGCCCTTATTCCTATTGCTTCTGATACTGTTGCGTACTTTGTAGGAATTAACTATGGAAAACACAAAATATGGCCAACTGTAAGCCCTAAAAAAAGTGTTGAAGGCTGTGCTGCTGGTTTAATTGCTGCAATTATTGTATTACTTATTTTTGCTTATCAATATCATATAATTTATGCTTCTTTCTTTACCTTAGTATTTTTTGGAGCAATTCTTGGTATCTTAGCACAATTAGGTGATTTTTTTGAATCAGCTTTAAAACGTACTGTGGATATAAAAGACTCTGGTTTTATTTTACCCGGACATGGTGGAGTATTAGATAGAACCGATAGTCTTATTTTCACCATAGCAGGCTTTGAACTTTTTACTCTTTTATTAAATGCTTTATAATTTATGAAATATATTAGCCCTTTTTCAAATGAAATACATTTTCCTAAACGTCTAGCCCTTATGGGTGCAACTGGTACGATTGGGACAAATGCATTAAATATTATCCGTAATAGCAAAGAATATTTTGAAGTTTATGCTTTAGCTGGTGGAAAAAATATTGAAAAATTAGCCGAACAAGCTAATGAATTTACACCAAAATTTTTAGCTATTCAATATAAAAACGATATACCTAAACTATTATCTTTATTAAAAGCAAATTATAAACCTGAAATCCTTTATGGTAAACAAGGATATAGTACTTTAAGTTCTCTTGATGAAGTAGACATGGTGCTTGCTGCTCAAGTTGGTGCTGCTGGAATTGACGCAACTCTTGCTGCTGTCAATGTAGGAAAACAAGTAGCATTAGCCAATAAAGAATCTCTTGTATTAGCGGGTTCTTTTATACGTCAATTAGCACATCAAAAAAATGCAACTATAATTCCTGTTGATTCTGAGCATTATGCTCTTTTTCAATGTCTAGCTCCACACAAAAACACAGATAAAAATGTTAAAAAACTTATTTTAACAGCTTCTGGTGGTCCTTTTCATGGAAAAGATAAAAACTTTTTAAAAAATGTACAAGTCGAAGACGCATTAAAGCACCCAAACTGGAAAATGGGAGCAAAAATTACTATTGATTCTGCAACCCTTATGAATAAAGGACTTGAAGTTATAGAAGCCTGTCATTTATATGGTGTTCCATTACAAGACATAGAAGTTTTAATTCATCAGCAATCTATTATCCATTCTCTTGTTGCATGGAAAGATGGATCAATAACTGCCCAACTTGCAGTACCTGATATGAAATTACCTATTTGTGCTGCTTTTTCTTTTCCTAAAATGTTAAACCAAGAAAATAATATAATTGCAGACCTTGACTTAACAAAACAAAGCCTTAATTTTGATAAACCAAATAAAGAACTTTTTTCTTGTTTGAATTTAGCCTATCATGCCTTTACTAATAATATTTGTATTGAACTTAATGCTGCTAATGAAATTGCAGTAGAACGTTTTTTACAAAAAAATATTTCTTTTTTACAGATCCCAATGCTTATTGAAGATATGCTCACGTATGCAAACGGATTACAAGCAATAACCCTCAATAATAGCACAATAGAAAGTGCTTTAGCTTTAATTGATGAACGCGATAACCTTATTCGCGAAAAAGCAAAAAAATGGAATAACTAAACAAAAACATTATGGAACTTATTAATTCAATTTTTTCTCATTTTGATTCTGCCCTTGCCATTATTTTAGTTC
Source organism: Mailhella sp. (assembly GCA_020024815.1). Classification (GTDB taxonomy): domain Bacteria; phylum Desulfobacterota; class Desulfovibrionia; order Desulfovibrionales; family Desulfovibrionaceae; genus Taurinivorans. Next base: position 1,096 of record JAHHTE010000159.1, on the reverse strand, counting down.
TTGGAGGATTAATTTTCTTCCATGAATTAGGACACTTTTTAGCTAACCGTGCAATGGGCATTGGTGTTGTAACTTTTTCTATTGGTATGGGGCCACGTCTATTTTCTTTTAAAAAAGGAAAAACAACATACCAAATAGCTCTCTTACCTTTTGGTGGTTACGTTTCTGCTGTTGGCGAATATAGTAAAGAAGTTGAAGAACTTGGATTTACACAAGAAGAAGCTGTAAGTAATAGACCACCATGGCAACGTATTATTTTAGCTTTTGCTGGTCCTTTTGCTAACCTTGTTATTGCATGGTTAATCTATACAGGACTTACATTTTTCATAGGACAAACTACCCTTCTTCCTCAAGTAGGTGTAATGTTAGATAAATCTCCTGCCATTGAAGCTGGTTTACAAAAAGGTGATTTAATCAAAAAAATTAATGGAAAAGAAATTTCTTCTTGGGAAGAAGTTCCTGCAATTATCAATAATTCTAATGGACAAGCATTAGACATGGTTGTTTTACGCAACAATGAAAATATAGAATTACAAATTACTCCGAAAAAAATGCCTCGTACCAATATTTTTGGAGAAGAAGAAATTACATGGCTAGTAGGTATACAACCACTTGGTACTGTAAAAACCCATGAAGTTAGTTTTGGACAATCACTCATTCAAGGTTATGAACAAACATGGCACATGATTAGCCTCACCCTTACAGGACTAAAAAAAATGGTTACTGGTGCTGTTTCTGCTGATTCTATGGGTGGACCATTACTCATTGGAGAGATGATAGCAGATCAAGCGAAAAATGGTATAGTCTCTGTACTTCTTCTTACTGCTCTTATAAGTGTAAACTTAGGCTTATTAAATCTTTTACCAATTCCTGTACTTGATGGTGGACTTATTTTCTTTTGTCTTATTGAAATAATAATACGCCGTCCAGTTCCTGAAAAATTGCAAGAACGTCTTATGCAAGTTGGAGCTATCTTCCTTATAGGACTTATGATTTTTGCAACATTTAACGATATAATGCGGTGGTTTAAATAATAATTTCTTAGGGGGAAAACTTTTGAAAAAGTTTCTCCCCCTAAAACCCCCTTACAAAACTT
>JAHHTE010000158.1 GCA_020024815.1 Mailhella sp. | reverse complement strand
TTTATCACATATATATAATTTACAATTATATTAAATGGTACAAATAAACTAATAAAAATACCTATAACTGCCATTAATATAACAATTATATTAAATTTTTTCGTTTTTTCTAATGCAAAACGAGAAGCACTACTCCACAATAATGGAACAGAAGCCATAAAAATACATATTAATATAAAAATAGAAAAAATACTTGAAATTAACGGATGAATTTTCTTTGCTAAATATAATGCAGGAATCATTAATTGATATACTTCTGTTATATTACATAAAATAGCTAAAGTAAAAAATAAAACTGCAATAGAAAATCCCAATGCTCCAATAAATCCACCTAAAAGAGCTTCTTTTAAAACTTTTGTATTTTTTCCCATTGCTGTTAAAAATGTTGCTAACCATAAAATGCAAATTCCTATATAAGAACAAGCAGACATAAACCAATTAGATGAAGCATGCATTATGGGTAATTTATCAACTAATTTAGTAGCATTATTAAGAGAATAATCTCCCAAAATAAAGGCACTTATACTAAAAAATAAAACAAAAAGAATATTTATTGAACCAATATTTCCCATTATACAAATAACATTTTTTAATCCTAGCAAAACAGTACAAAGAGCAAGTACCCCCACAATAGTACAGCCTATGAAAATTGGAACATTATAATGTTGATGTAATGTTGCTCCTGCACCTGTTACCATAGCAACAAATGACGAATAAATAACTATAATAGAAAAATAATCATAAAATTTACCAATATATTTTCCACAATAATATGTATAAATTTCATTTGAATATAAAAATTTTTCTTTATTACCTGTTGCTAAAAATGAACACCCCATATAAGACAAGGCAATAAAAACAATAAAAATTCCTAAAATTCCTTTATAACCATAGCTTGCAAAATATTGTAATACTTCTTGACCTGTTGCAAAACCAGCCCCAATCAAAAAAGCCATAAATGCACCAGATAATAAAAAACAATTTTTCCAAGAAATATTCATAAGTCCCTCTACTATGTTAAAAAAGACTGATACTCAAAAGAGTATCAGTCCATCGGGGTTTATTTTCCAGATGCCATTTCCATTGCACGTTGGTGTGTTTCTAAAATTGCATCTATGATACCAGAACGAACACCATTTCGCTCAAGAGCATGAACACCTTCAATAGATGATCCTTTTGGAGAACACACATTCATGCGTAATTTAGCATGTGGAATATCAGGAGAGGCTTGGGCTAAATTTACACTACCTTCAACAAGTTTTTCTACAAGCATTTTTGCTTGATCGTAAGAAAAACCTAATCTAATACCTACATCAACCATTGCTTCTAGCATTAAAAATACAAATGCTGGACCACTTCCAATAAGTGCTGAAAACTCATTTAATTGAGGTTCTTTTAGTACAACAGTTGTGGAACTTGCTGAAAATAATTCAAAAATTTCTTTTTTCATATCTTCAGATAATGCAGGGTCATCAAAACAAAGAGCCACACAACCTTTACCAACCATTGCAGGAGTATTTGGCATAATAACTACAACTGGGCATACGTTATTAGAATATTTTTTAATTCTTTCCAAAGAAACACCAGCAGCAAGAGAAACAATAATTTTATCCTTTGTAAGATAAGGAGCAATCTTTTCTACCACAGCTTCAACTGTATCAGGTTTTACAGCAATAAGAATAATATCTGATTCTTTTGCTAATTCAATTTCACTATCACTAGCTATTAATCCGCAAGATTTATTTAATTTTTCTAAATTAGCTTTATATAAATCAAAGCCTAATATTTTGAATTGATTAAGTTTTCCAACACCATTTAAAATAGCTCCACCCATGTTACCACAACCTAAACTACCAAAAGTTTTCATAATTTTACTCCTAATTTTTTTTGTTAACATTCATGGCTTTCATTCAATCTTCTTTCTGCTTCATCTTTTGAAATTTTTACAATACCAATTCCAAGTAATGCAGAAATTGCTGCAATGAAAATACTAGAAACATTGAAAACTAACCAAGGAAGAAACTCAAAAGAACTAACTCCAAGAACAGAACTCATGTAAATTGCACCACTAGCCCAAGGAATTGCACTATCCATTAATGTTGCTGAATCTTCTAAAGCTCTTGAAAGGTTCTTTGGATGTAATTGACGTTCAAGAAAAGTATTTTTGAATAAAGCACCTGGAATCAAAATTCCAAGATATGCTGACCCTGTACTAAAGCAAAGCGTAAAACAAGAAGCAAGAGTTGTAATAATAAGCCCAGCATCAGTCTTTACTCTTGTAAGCATCTTTTTTAATACAACTTCTAACATTCCACTGCCTTGCATTATTCCACCAAAAGCCATTGCACAACAAAGAATTGCCATATTTTCCATAACACTCATCATACCACCACGATTGATAAGCTTTTCAACAGCTGGAAGAACTTCTCCTTCATAACCAAGCATACTTACTTTGAAACCAGAAACAGTTGCAATAATACCATCACGAATTTCTAAATTATCTTGCAAGCCTAATCCTAAAAAAAGAGAAAAAATTGATGTAAGAATAATTGTTGGAAGAACAGGCCACTTTAATACAGACCCTGTGATAAGAATTAATGGAGGTAAAAGTAAAAGAATATTCCAATTATAAATATCACTTAATTGATCAAGAAGTAATTGAATTTCTTGAGGTGTACTCATTTTTTCAGAAGCACCCTCGCCAAATACAGTATATACAATAAGACAAAGAATAATACCTGGTATAGTTGTATAACACATATGACGTATATGCTCATATAATTCTGCACCTGATACAGCTGGAGCTAAATTTGTTGTATCAGAAAGAGGAGACATTTTATCCCCAATATAACAACCACTTAATGCAGCACCTGCAACTGGAGCTAAAGGTAATCCTAAACCATGTGCAATACCAATCATTGCAACCCCAATTGTTGCTGCAGATCCCCAACTAGTACCTGTACATACAGAAACAATAGTACAAACAATAAAAGCACTTAAGAGCATATATTCAGGGTTTACAATTTGAATCCCCAAATAAACCATATAAGGAACAGTACCACAAAACATCCATGTTCCCACCATGCTACCAATAGAGAAAATAATAAGCATGCCTCCCATTGCTACATCTATTTTCCCTAAAATTGCACTTTCTAAAACAGACCAATCGCATTGTAAATACCAAGCCATAAAGCCCGCAAAAACAGCAGCAAGAAGTATCATAGGTTCAATAGGATATCCTAAATACACACGACCAATCATAACTGTTATAAACATTAAAAAAATAGGTAAAACTGATTGAATAAATGTAGGTTCTTTAAATCTCATAACTTTTCTCTCCCAAAATTATAAGTTTAAATTATTATTAGATATCTACTATTCAAAATGCTTATGTATAATAATATTACGTTTTGCTAAATCAGCCTCTACTATTGACAATGGAATATCCATTGGAAGTAATAAACCTTTTTTAGTTATTTTACCTTCAGAAAGTAATCTTGCTACTATTGAAACAGTATACCCTACTGTTCTTTGCATTGCTGTTAAACCAGTTTCTAAATCTCTGTAATCACAAATTGTATAACAAATTTTCTTTTGTTTACCATTTTGTTTACCACTTGCTTCTACTCGAATATAAGCAACATCTTGCTCATTATCTTTAAATTGAAATTTTGAATCTGATTGTAACAATGCAGACATAAATTCAAGAGGAGAAACTTGAACATCTTTTACTTTTATAGGTTCACTTTTTAAGAACCCACAATTAACCATTTTATCCCAAAACTCACAATGACCAGGCAAGCGACAAGAAAATCTATCCATATTCTTAACTTTGCCTTTGATATTAAACATTTCTGCAAAGTTTTCTGAATTACCTGCACTATATGCTTCCAAATCATATCCAAGAATCTCATCTTTAACTATATGGATATTTTCTTTTGAAAATAATTTTTCTGCAGGAATAGTTATTACTTCTCCGTTTACAATTCGCTTAATACTTCTATAATAACTTAATAATGTACTTTTTGGAGACCATGTAAATTTATATTTTAATGGATTATCAGCATATTCTGGCTTAGGAAAACCTGCCCCATAAGAATAAAATGTTTCTATTTCATCTAATTGACGAAGAATATCTGCACCCATTATTAAATCAAGACCTGGATCCATTCCACATGCTGTTATTAAAGTACAATTATTTGTTTTTGCTAATTCACTAAGGTCTTCTATTTGTTTTTTACCTTGAGCAAATTTTTCTGGATCAGTCATTGACTGTCCAATATAATACATACTATTAACAAGATTTACCCCTAGTTCTGCTGCTATTTTTCCAACATTTACAGCAAAATCTAATGGTAATAATTCAATTACAATATCTTTTCCTTGTATAATTTCCCTTACTTGTGTTAAATCAGCTGCATTTACACTTTTAGGTATTACACCTAAAGAAATATAGTGTTCTTTCAATGATTCAAATTTTTCACCATAATCAGCAACTGTAATTTCATCAAAATAATTTGATAACAGAGCTTCATGCAAAGCACCTTTACCTTGTAATCCCATTCCTAATATGAGTAGTTTCTTTTTTATCATTTTTTTCTCCTTATAAATTTATTAATGAATTCATTACGGAGATTTAAAAATTATTAAGTATAAAAACTTCATTCTATTGTTATTTATACTAATTATTTTAAAATGAGTTTATTGATGAATTCATTATACAATATAATAATACAACCTTATACTCCTCCTATTATTAAAATAAATTTATTAATGAATGCATTAACATATAC
>JAHHTE010000157.1 GCA_020024815.1 Mailhella sp. | reverse complement strand
ATTTAAAAGTGTATTAAAATCATAAGGTATAAAACTTGCATGAGTTTGTAATGCATGATAAGACTTTTTTATATCAAAATAGAGGAAAATATGGCTGAATTAACACCAAAAAAGAAAAATATTTTTAGAGAATATGGAGAAGCTTTATTTGTTGCATTATTGGTAGCAACTTTTATCCGTTTATTTTTAATCTCTGTTTTTACTATTCCTTCTGGGTCAATGTTAAATACAATACAAATAGGCGATTATATATTAGTAAGTAAACTATCTTATGGGTTAAAGTTACCAATTACTGATACATGGATATATAAAGGTGATGGTCCTCAATATGGTGATATTATTGTTTTTAAATATCCAAAAAATCCGTCTGTTGACTATATTAAACGTGTAGTTGGTTTGCCAGGTGATGTTATTGAAGTAAGAAATAAACAATTATATAGAAACGGCGAAGCAGTGCATGAAGATTATATAATTCATTTACGCAATGGGTTTGATGGTCCTTTAGATAATATGCGACCATTTAAAATTATGGAAGATCAATATTTTGTTATGGGAGATAATAGGGATAATTCAGAAGATTCACGAGCATGGGGAACAGTGCATAGGGATCAGATTTATGGGAAGGCTTGGAGAGTTTATTGGTCATGGAATCCAAGAGAAAATTCAATTAGATTTGATAGATTAGGGAAAAAGTTAGAATAATGTTAAAAGTTTTTACAAAAAGTTTAGGTTGTCCAAAAAATTTAGTTGATACAGAGCATGTTTTGGGATCTATTGGTACGTTCGAAGCAGTAGATGAGTTAGAAAATGCTCAAATTGTTTTTATAAATACATGTGCATTTATTCAAAGTGCAGTTGAGGAATCAGTAGAAAGTATAGTTGAGATAGCAACACAAGCTAATGATGATACATTTATTATAGTTTGTGGCTGTTTAGTTGGTCGTTATGGGATTAAGGAACTTTCTAAAGAAGTACCAGAAGTTCATTTATGGCTAGAAACAAAAGATATTGATGATTGGGGTAGTATTACAGCTGCTGCCATTCAAGAATATTTTAATATTAGATTGGAAACTCAAAAGACACAATTATTTAATTATAAAAATAAAAGTATTGTTATTCCTGAACATGGAAGAAAAGTAAGTACTGATCCTTCTTATGCATGGTTAAAAATTGGTGAAGGTTGTAAGCATAATTGTGCATTTTGTACAATTCCTTCAATTCGTGGTGCATATCGTTCCACAAATAAGGAAATTTTAATTCCTGAAGCTAGAAAAATTGTTGAATCAGGAGTTAAGGAATTAGTGCTTGTTGCTCAAGATGTAACCGCATGGGGAAGTGATAATAACGATATTGATTTGCGTCCTCTGCTTGATGGATTATTTTCATTAGATGGATTAGAAAGATTAAGATTAATGTATTTGTATCCAGCAGGTATGACTGATAGTTTGTTGCAATATCTTAAAGATGCTGGTGAGAAATTTATGCCGTATTTTGATATTCCATTGCAACATGCACATCAAGATATTTTATCGAAAATGGGACGTCCTTTTGCCCAAAATCCACAAATAGCAGTAGATAAAATAAGAAAGTATTTTCCAGAAGGAGCATTAAGAACAACTTTTATTGTTGGTTTTCCAGGTGAAACGGAGGAACATTTTCAACGTTTATATAATTTTGTTGAAGAAACACGTTTTCATCAAATGGGAGTTTTTGCTTATGAAAAAGAAGATGGAACTGTTGCTGCAAAAATGCCTAATCAGGTAGAACAACAAATAAAAGAAGAAAGAAAAGATATATTAATGGAATTGCAATCTGAAATAAGTGAGGAAATTTTAGAGCAATATTTAGGAGAAAAAATGTCTATTATTATTGATAGGGAACATGATGAATGGCCAGGTTTATATGTTGGTCGTACGTGGTTTCAAGCTCCTGATGTTGATGGAATTACATACGTTAGTGCTCCTCCAGAAGAAAATATAAAACCTGGAATGATAGTTGAAGCTGATATAACAGAAACACAACAATATGATTTAGTAGCATTAATATAGGTGAATCAAATGAGATTTTTATTTATTTTATTGAGTTTTCTTTTTGTTACTCCTGTCCATGCAATGGATATTTCTGGTTTGTGGGTATGTTCTGATCATAAATATTATTATTTTGATAAAAATGGTGATTTTGCATTGCCTAATTCAAAAATACAAACTGGTGTATCATGGGAATATAGTGGTAAAGATGAAGTAATTATGCGATCTGTATATATTCCAGCGTCAGAACTTGTGGAAGTTAAAGTAAAAATACAAATGCAAGGTGATGAAATAATTGCTACAAATGATCGAGGTGATGTTTTTCATCTAAAACGTTCTAATAAAAAAGTAAAGGTATATGAAGGTGAAGTTTATTATAGGGAACGAATTAAACTTCCTCCAAGAGTAGAAGTTCGATATGCATTATATAAAAATAATGAAAAAAATCCTTTTATGTTAACTTCCTCTATTTCAGCTGGAACAACGCCTATTCCTTTTAAAATTTATTATGTTGCTGAAGATACAGATAAAATTTATTTAGAAGCAAAAATCTATCATGACTTTCAATTGTTATTTTCTACTGAAAAACCTGTAAAAGTTAATAATAAAAGTGTGTTACTTTATAGAAAGATGCAAGAAGATTGTATAGATTCTATTCCTGTACCAAGTAAATATGTGAGCAAAGGTGGGGAAAGTATTTATTTTGAAAGTAAAGGTCTTGCAATTATTAGTAAAAATGATGTGAATGAAGTTGTGCATTGGTCGCAAATAGATAGAAATCATACTTTGGAAATGATTAAAGATGCAAAAGTTCCATTTATAGCACCATTAACAAATACACAAGTTATAACTTTTAAATATTTTGATGGTAGGGAAAATGTAACATTTGTACGTGAAAATGATGATAAATTTCATATAGGTACATTTGAATTAACTGGAGTTATTTTTAAAAAACAAAATACAACGTATTTTAGAGATTGTATAACCAGTAAAAAATTTGCAATTAAGTTAGAAGATATTTTGAAAAAAAGACTTGGTACAGGGTACTATAAGAAACCACAATATGTACAAGTTAGATGTGCATTATCAAGAAACCCAGAAGGAACTTTAGATTTATATCTTATTGATATTGTAAAGGTATTAAAAAATATGACTTGTATACCTGTTTATCAAGGTGTTGTATTTGAAAATACATATTGGCGATTAAAAAAATTAAATGGTAAAGAAGTAAAAACATATAAAGATCAAACAGAACCACATTTTATTTTAAGAGATAAAATGATTTCAGGATCTGATGGTTGTAATAATTTCTTTATGCCAGTTGAATATCAAGATGATAAAATAAGTTTCAAAGAAGGTGGTTCTACTTTGATGTTATGTGCTCAAGGTGAAGAACAAGCTAATGAATTTATTAATACGTTGCATAAGGTAACGAATTGGGAAATAAAAGGTTCTTTATTAAGACTTTTAGTTGATGATCATGTTGTAGCAACATTTGAAGCAGTTTATTTATAAGGAATTACTATGTATAGTGGAAAATTACCAAATGCATTAACCATTGCTGGTTCCGATAGTGGTGGGGGAGCAGGTATTCAAGCTGACCTTAAAACTTTTGCAAGTTTAGGGGTTTACGGTACTAGTGTTATTACTGCATTAACAGCACAAAATGGTTTTGGTGTTACGGGTATTCATGCTCCAAATGCTGATTTTGTTATTCAACAATTGAGAGCTGTGTTAGATGGATTTCCTATTCATGCTGCAAAAACAGGTATGTTATTTAGTGCAGAAATTATTGAGGCATTAGCTAATGAATTGAATAAGATTGACTTTCCATTGGTTCTTGATCCTGTTTGTGTAAGTACAAGTGGACATAGATTAATTGAAGAAAGTGCTGTGGAAGTAATGAAAGAAAAACTTTTTCCATTAGCAACACTTGTTACTCCAAATAAACCTGAAACAGAAGTATTAACAGGTATAAAGCTTGTTGATAATGAATCCATAGAAAAAGCTGGAAAAATGCTTCTTGATATGGGGGCAAAAGCTGTATTGATTAAAGGTGGACATTTTGAAGAAAAGCCAATATTGGTTACTGATTGGTTTTTAGATAGTACAGGTATTCAAAAATTGCAGCAACCTCACGTAGATACTCAAAATAGTCATGGAACAGGTTGTACTCTTTCATCAGCAATAACAGCATATTTAGCTAAAAAACAACCTTTGATAGTTGCAATTAAAAAAGCACAAGAATATTTAAATTGTGCGTTACGAAATAGTTATGCACCTGGTAAAGGAATTGGTCCTGTTCACCATCTTGCAACTATTGAACAATTAAATCATGTGAGATAGTTATGAATTATGATATTGTTTTTCATGTAGATTTAGATGAACAAAAAAATTTGAATATTGCAATTACAAATATTGATAATTATTTTACTGCAATTGAAGGAAAAAAAGCTGAAGTTGTGTTACTTGTAAATGGTCCTGCGGTTAATTTAATAAAAAAAGATGTTGCACCACAGGGATTATCCTTATTGCAAAGTAAAGGCTTATCTATTCGTGTTTGTCAAAATGCAATAAATCATTTTTCTTTAACTAAGGAAATATTAATAGATAATATTACTGTTGTTCCAGCTGGTATAGTTGAACTTGTTCGCTTGCAGAATGAACATTTTTCTTATGTTAAGCCTTAATATTTAAGGGAGTTTATTGTTTTTTTATTTTTTTTTGAGAGGAGAACTTTTGAAAAAGTTCCCCTCTCAAACTCTCCCCT
>JAHHTE010000156.1 GCA_020024815.1 Mailhella sp. | reverse complement strand
CTCAAAAAAATAAAATAAAAATTATTTTTGCATAATAGCATCTAAATATGCCATACCTAAAGAATAAATATGTACATTTTCTTTTTCAATATTTTGATCACGTAAATCTATTTCTAAAATATAATTTTTACAAGCTTGACAAGATAATGCTCTTTCATTTTTATTATCATTAGCATAAATCATTTCTAAATTTTTATTTTCTTCCTTACCACAAATATGGCATTTACTTCTTTTAAATCTCCATAAATTTCCACAATCAGAACACACTAATTCTCTTTGTCCTTCTTTAAAGCGTATAACACTCATATTTGGTTTTCCACCACAAACAGGACAAACATTAGCCCCTTCATGTTCTTCTATACTTGGTAAACTTCTTGCAACCCTTGCAAGCAATGTATGGCTTGATCTTGTTAACAAAAGTTCCAATACACTATACACATTAGTATAATATGTTTCATCAGCTAATTTATCTTTAACAAAATTTTTTTCTATATATTTTTCTAACAATTCTTCGTGATTTTCTTTATTTGCAATAAATTCTTTACACAAGCGACGAGCTGTACTTGGCTTTATTAAATGAATAAATTCTTCAATAATATCGTTTAAATGAGGCAAAGCTTGTTTCATACTTTGCAATAATTTTTGACAAATAATATGTGATTTTTCAGAACAAACAGGAAAATCTTTAACATCAACATAAGGCACTTTTTCTTTTTGTTTTTTAAGAGAAAGTGCAGGTTTTTTCATTTTTAATTCTTCTAAAAGTTCTTCTTCACAAAGCAGAATTGGCGTAAAAATATCAATAAGATTTTGAGCTTCAGGATGCTTCTTCTTCATTATTTTTAAGGAGCTTTGTAAATTATCAATAATCATATAATCCTCTATACACCAAACTTCAAAATAGGGGGAGTTATACTCCCCCATCATTTATAAGGTTTAATATGTTATATTACCATATTTTTCATCATCATCTGTAAGAATATAGATAACGCGTACTTCTTCTGGATTAAGTGCATGTGCTTTTGGAAATTCCTTTTTAAGCTCTTCAACACGCTTTTCAGCAAGAGCAAGAATTTCATCACGATCACCATAAACCATACAACCTGTTGGACAAGATTGCACACAAGCAGGAATTTTTCCTTCTTTTTGGCGATCAAGACACATGGTACATTTTACAACTTTTCCTGTTTTTTCATTTCCTTTTGGAATAGAATAAGGACAAGCACCATGAACAGCATCAAGGTTATCTATTGAGAGATTATCTAAGAAAACCACAGCACCAGTTTCTTCATCATGCAATGCTGTACCTTCTTCTGCAGAAAAGAAGCAAGGAGCATCTACGCAATGTCGGCACATATCAGTAAAGAAATGCCAATAAGGTTTTCCTTTTTCATCTCTACCTTCTTCAAAACGGACTACTTTATAAGTATTTCCGTCCATATCAGGTGGATTTTGGTAAGTACCTGCTTGTACAGTTTCAGTTGCTTCAAGGTTATTCCATTGCTTACAAGCAACTTGACAACCACGACAACCAGTACAACGGCTTACATCTATAAGAATGGATTTTCCGTCTGCCATGACCTATCTCCTATATTTTTTCAATATTAACCATGAAGGCTTTATATTCTGGGGTTTGACTATTTGCATCACCAACTGTTGGAGTAAGAAGGTTTGCAGAATCATCTTTACCATTTTCAGGGAAACGCCAGCCATAGTTATAGGTCATACCAACTTGGTGAACTTTTTTGCCACCACATTCAAAAGGACGTAAACGTACAGTAACCATTGCAACAGCTTCAACTGAACCACGAGCAGAACTAATCTTTACTCGTTCACCATTTTTAATGCCTTTTTCTTTTGCAAGTTCTTCACTCATTTCAACATAAGATCCTGGTTGAGCTTCCAAGAGCCATGGTTGCCAACGAGTAAAACCACCAGTACACCAGTGTTCTGTGCAAGAGTATGTAGTCATTACTATTGGGAAATCTTTTGATGCATTCGCAACAAGGTCCTTTTCACCATTATAAAGAGTAATAGCAGGGTTAATACGTTGACCTGACATAATATTCTTTGCAAATGGACTTTCAAGAGGTTCATAGTGTTCTGGGAAAGGACCATCAGCAAGACCCGGACCAAACAAAGAACCTAAACCAGTTGCATTCATAATAAATGGTAATGCACCTTTTTCATTATTAAGTGGAGCTGCACCACCGTCAACAATATCACCAACCCATTTACCGTCTTTCCATTCAATAAGTTTACGATTTGGGTTATATGGTTTACCATTTGGATCAACAGAAGCACGGTTATAAATAACACGACGGTTCATTGGCCATGCATAAGACCATTCAGGATATAAACCAAGACCTGTTGGGTCAGCTTTACTACGACGTTTCATTAAGTTTTCACCGTCTTTTGTAAAGGAACCTGAACAAATCCAGTTACCACAACAAGTTGAACCATCATCTTGTAAAAGTGCAAAACCAGGTACACAATCACCTTTTTTGTATTTTACACCATCAATAATTACATCTTTCATAAAGTAACCATTGATGTATTTTGCAACGTGTTCTGCGTCAAAATGTTTTTTATTATCAACAAAATCAGTATTAATGTATTTGATAGCGTCAGGTAAAGCTCCGCCTTCTTTTTTATAAAGTTCTTTAAGCTTTTCCATAATACGCCATACAATTTCACCAACAGGAATTGCATCACCAGGAGCTTTTGCTGCTGCATATTTCCATTGCATCCAACGACCAGAGTTTGCTTGGCTACCTTCTTTTTCCACAGAAGCAGAAGCAGGAAGTAAGAAACATTCTGTTTTTTGTTTAGATGTATCAATACCAGGAGCTTTCCAGAAAGATGCTGATTCGTTGTCAAAAATGTTAACGTGAACCATAAAATCAAGATTTTGCATTGCAGCACGTACTTTATTGGTATTTGGCAATGAACAGCATGGATTTTGTCCAATACAGGTTAAAATCTTAATTTTATTATCATACATTGCTTCAATCATTTTCATAACAGAAGCATCTTGACCATCATCAATTTTTGGTAAGTAATCATAACCAAAACCAAGATCTTCCCCTACACCTTCTGGATAGAATGAACGCATAAGACTTACAGCATATTTACCTTGATTACTTTTCCAGTTAGTAGATTTTGCTTCATGAGTCTTATAAATAACTGCGTCCATATATTCTTTCAAGTTTGTTTGACTTGCTTTTGGAGCAGGCAAATAACCAGGAAGATAATGGTATAATAAAGCATGGTCAGTAGAACCTTGTACGTTAGGTTCACCACGAAGTGCGTTAATACCACCACCACAAATACCAATGTTACCAAGTAAAAGTTGCACAATAGCCATAGTACGGATATTTTGTACTGCAACAGTATGATGACATTGTCCTAAAGCATACAACATAGTACCAGCTTTATTTGGTTTACCAGTTGCACTAAAGGATTTATACACTCTCAACAATTCTTCTTGAGTTGTACCTGTAATAGAAGAAACAGTCTTTAATGTATAACGGCTATAATGTTTTTTAAGAAGTTGGAATACACAATTAGGATCTTTTAAACTTGGATCTTTTTTAATGCTTCCATCAGCGTTTGTTTGATAAGCCCATGAAGATTTATCATACGCACGTTTATCTTTATCATAACCAGAGAAAAGACCATCTTTAAATTTAAAGTCTTTGGAAACTAAACAAGAAGCATTAGTATAATTTAATACATAATCTTTAAAATAAAGATTATTATCAATAATATACTTAATCATACCACCTAAAAAGGCAATATCTGTTCCTGAACGCAATGGAACATGGTATGTTGATCTTGCTGATGTACGAGTAAAGCGAGGGTCAACGTGAATAACTTCTGCCCCTTTATCTTTAGCTCTCATTACCCATTTAAAAGAAATTGGGTGGTTTTCTGCAGCGTTACTACCTTGAATTAAAACACAATCACTATGTTGAATATCGATCCAATGGTTTGTCATTGAACCACGTCCGAACGACTCTGCCAGAGCCGGTACAGTTGGACCGTGTCAGACACGTGCTTGGTGATCAAGATACACCAAGCCAAGTGAACGAGCATAAAGAGTTGTTGCCCAACATTCTTCACTATCAACGTTAGAGCTACCAAGATGTGCCATTGTTTCAAGTCTGTTTACAACTTGACCTTTTGCATTTTTATAGATGAAAGATTTATCGCGTTCTTCTTTAATCTTTCTTGCAATACGATCAATAGCAAAATCCCAGTCTTTTTCTACCCAGTCTTTTGTATAAGGTGCACGATATAAAACTTTAGTAAGTCGTTTATCGTTTGCAGCTGAAGTTTGATAAATACCAGCACCCTTAGCACATAATGTACCTTCGTTAATTGGGTGTTCTGGGTCCCCTTCGATATTGATAATTTGTCCTGTTTTTTTATCAGTACTACAAATAATACCACAGCCAACAGCACAGTAACAGCATACAGAAAGAGTTTGTAATGCTTTTTTAATGCGTTCTGCTTTAGTAAGTTCTGCAGCATGAGCTTCTACTGCTGTAAGGTCAATGCCAAGTCCTGACAATGCAATACCAGCAGCAACACCACAGGATAACTTTAAAAAGTCTCTGCGTTTCATAAATCCTCACATAATCAATTCAAAATAATGAATGATTGGATAATTATGTAGGTTATCCAATATAAACCTACGCTAAAATTCATAAAACAGATTTGAAACTAGAGCAATACTTTTTTTATTTTTTTTGATAAAATTTTATTATTTTTATTTTTTATTATTATTTCAAACAGATAATATAT
>JAHHTE010000155.1 GCA_020024815.1 Mailhella sp. | reverse complement strand
AAAAGTTCCCCTCTCAAACTCTCCCCTCAAAACTTTTTAATCCAAAAGCTCTTTTACATGCAAAAGAGCTTTTGTTTTTCCTACAATACAAGAAAGTTGAGTATTTTTTCAAATTATTCACATTGATAACATAATATTAAATTTTTTAACCAATGTTTATTACTTGCATTTTTTTAGAAAATACAAGAAACTACAAAAAAATTTTGTGAGGTAATATGACACGATTTACTTGTAAATATGAAAATTCTCTTTGTATTGATATAGAAGTACAACGAGAAAATGGTTCCCCTCTTTGTATGCTTGGAACAGGAGGAAAAAATCGTGAACTTGCAATTTTACCGAAAGATTTTTCACCAGAAAAACATTTAGCTGTTTTTTTAGGTTATGGTATGGGCTATGCTTATCAAGCTTTTTTACAAAAATATCCCAATATTCCAGTTGCTGTGATTGATAAAGAAACAGATCTTTTACAAACTCTTTCTTTTCAACCTAATAATAATACAGAACATTTTGAAGATACAAATAAAGAAACTGTTTTAAAAAAAATAACCTTTTGGCAAGAAAGCAATAATAACAAAGCATTATACCCTATTGTTAATCCATTTTACCAACGACTTGATAAAGAATTTTATGGATATTTACGAGAACAATTAACAGCAAGTAAACAATATAATTTTTGGGAAAAAGCAAAATATAATAAATTTCAAAATAAAACGCCTCGTTTATTGCTTATCTCTTCAAAATATTTTCTTTTTGGAGAAGTTGAAAATGCTTGCAATAATTTAGGTATAGAATGTAAGCATTTACAATTAGTTAATGATGAAATGGCACAATCAGATTTTATTAAGCAATTATTAGAAATTGTTATTTCTTTTAAACCTGATGCCTTAGTAACGCTCAATCATTCAGGTATTGACCGAGAAGGTATTCTCATGGATTTGCTTAATAAACTAGAATTACCATTAATTTCTTGGTTTGTTGATAATCCTAATTTAGTTTTAGCTTCTTATGAAGGACTTTCTTCCCCTTGGTTACATATTTTTACATGGGATAAAGATAATATACCAAGTTTAAATAAAAAAGGGTTTAACAATGTTTATTACTTACCTTTAGGAACAGACACTAATAGATTTAACCCTAATAATAAAAATATTGCTTATCCAAAAGAATGGAATTCTGATGTTTCTTTTGTTGGCAATTCCATGATTTCAAAAGTTCAAAAACGTTGGGAAGCCTCAAATTGTCCAGATGAATTGTATCAAGATTTCTTAACAATAAGTAAAGATTTTATTTTTTCAAATAAAAAAGATGCCCATGATTTTATTCTTGAAGAAGCAATAAAAAAAATTCCAGCTATTTGTAATTATTATCATCAAAATCTTAACAAAGAAGAACAATTAGCTTTTGAAACAGGTCTTACGTGGGAAGCAACACGCTTATATAGACTTTCATGCGTAGAACAAACTCTTGATTTTAATCCGTTAATTGTTGGTGATGATGGTTGGCAAGTATTTTTTGAAAAAGAAAATCGTAACTGGCGTTGGCATGAACCCATAGCATACTATACACATTTACCTAATTTTTATCCTCATTCGCGTATAAATTTTAATTGTACAAGTATGCAAATGAAAGGTGCATCTAATCAACGTATTTTAGATGTACCAGCAACAGGATCTTTTGTTCTTACTGATTATAGAGAACAAATGGAAAATATGTTTGATATTGGAACAGAAATTATTTGTTATAAAACAACAAATGAAATACCCGATTTAATAAAATACTACTTATCACACGAAAAAGAACGCTTAGAAATTATTCAAAAAGGCCGTGAACGTGTGCTAAAATGCCATACATGGACACATAGAGTAGCAGAAATTATACGTGTGATGCAGGATTTTTATTGTGCAAACTAAAGAATATGATCTTATAATTGTTGGTGGAGGCGTTTCAGGATTATATTTAGCGTATTTAGCACAACAAAAAAATATTTCCCTTTGTCTTATTGATCATCAACAAACACTAGGCATGAAATGGCGTATTGCAGGTGGAGCTATGGGAAATATGACCAATAGAACCATAGATTCAAATCATTATATTAGCCATACACCAAAAGAAGCAAAAAAACTTTTGCAATCTCTTTTTAAAACATTTCAAACTGATAATGTAATTTCTTTTATTCACTCATTAGGAATTGGAATAGAAGAGCGAGATTTTGGACAAATTTTTTGTAATCAACCAGTTAAATATTTAATTGATTCTCTTATAAAACAACTCAACTCTGTTGATTTATATTTAGGAGAAAAAATCCATTCCTATCATTATGAAGAAAATGATAATACTAAAATTTATTCAATTCAACTTGCAACACAAAAAATCATAGGAAAAAAACTTGTTATTGCAACTGGTTCTGCTGCCTATCCACAAGTTGGAGCAACTGATTTTGCATTGCGTTTAGCAAGTAAATGGGGACATACATTTTCCCCTTTTAGTTCAGCATTAAGTCCCATGCTTTGTGATAATGATTTTCCATTATTAGGTTTAGAAGGTATTAGTTGTAATGTACGTATGAAAACACAAATAAATGGGACTGACTATAAAGAT
Organism: Mailhella sp.; assembly: GCA_020024815.1. Lineage (GTDB taxonomy): Bacteria > Desulfobacterota > Desulfovibrionia > Desulfovibrionales > Desulfovibrionaceae > Taurinivorans. The sequence continues at coordinate 2,244 of JAHHTE010000155.1, read as the reverse complement.
CCTTGTGGTATTCGATCTTTACTTTTTACACATAAAGGCATTAGTGGACCTGCTGTGCTTGTTATGTCTTGTTTTTGGCAAGAACATGCTAAAGTTTTTATTGATTTTCTTCCTGAAGATAATTTATTAGAAAAAATGCATGATACTAGTAATGGAAAAAAGATTCTTAAAAACCTTATTTTGCCTTTATTACCAGATAGACTTGCCTATAAACTTATCCCTCAAGATTTGCTCAATAAAAAAGTAGCAGAACTTTCCAAAAAAGAACGGCAAAAAATTTGTGATAATATACATAATTTTTGTTTTATTCCCAATAAATTAGATGCATTAAAAAAAGCAGAAGCAGCTAAAGGTGGAATTTCTATTAAAGAAATTTCACTTAATTTAGAAAGTATTTTACATAAGAACTTGTTTTTTGCTGGAGAGTGCTTAGATATTACAGGATTACTTGGTGGATACAATATTCACTTTGCACTTGCTTGTGCTAAACGTATTGCAGAAAGGATTTAATTGAATACCTTGCAAATTTGTCAAAAATATTTTAACCTATTTCAATCTCATTTATAAGGACAAAAAAATGGAAACAATAAAAGCACAACGTATGCCCATTTTAGATGATATTGCAAAGCAACTTTGTGATATGCAATCCCTCAAAGATGTGCTACATTGTGGTGAATGTGAACACCCAATGCCCTCACGTGAAATTTTAAAAGAAATTGTTAGTCGGATAAAAACCATTGTTTTTCCTGGCTATTTTGGTCCTTCACAAGTTCATTTTGAATCCATAGGTTATCATATCACTGCTAGTCTTGATAGTGTATACCGCCTTTTAGCAGAACAAATCCGTCGTGGAGGATGTTTTGCTTGTGCTGAATATGCTAAAGATAAAACAGGTTGTGAAAATGCATCAAAAGATATTGCTATGCGTTTTATGCAAACACTCCCTGAAATACGCCGCTTACTAGCACTTGACGCACAAGCAGCTTATGAAGGGGACCCTGCTGCTATTAGTCCTGGTGAAGCTATTTTTTGTTATCCTTCCATGCTTGCCATGACACATCATAGAATTGCACACGAACTTTATAAATTACGTGTGCCAATTATTCCAAGAATGATTTCTGAAATGGCACATGCACATACTGGTATTGATATACATCCAGGTGCAAGTATTGGTGAACGTTTCTTTATTGATCATGGAACAGGTGTTGTAATTGGTGAAACTTGTATTATTGGGAATAATTGCCGAATTTATCAAGGTGTAACTTTAGGAGCTTTATCTTTTGATAAAGCAGATGATGGAACTCTTGTAAAAGGCATAGCTCGCCACCCAATTTTAGAAGATAATATTACTGTTTATGCTGGTGCATCAATTTTAGGTAGAATTACCATTGGTTCAAATGCTGTTATTGGTGGTAACGTTTGGTTAACAAAAAGTGTTCCTGCTGGTGGCAAAATTGTTCAAAGTCATGGATCAAAAGCAAATGATACAGAACCCCTTAAGGGAAAAACCACAAGCTAGAGGAAAATATGAAACCTAATAAAATAGGAATCCTTTTTGCCTTTATTATGGGTATTTTTTGGCCTGGATCGACACTCTTAGTTGTTGGAAAAGCAAAAAATGCTATTTTATGTGCATTATTATTACTAATAAGTATATCATTTCTTGTTTTTGCACCAATTAGTTTTATTGCAATAACAATGTATTGCTTTTTTGCTTTACTCTTTCTTATATGGATATATGGCTTACTTTCAAGTTTTCTTTTTAATAAAAAAAGAAAAAGAGAAATTACAGTTGTTGAAAAAACGCCATATTTTGCCAGCTATTTTATTTTAATGTTTTTTAATATATTATTATTATGGAATTTACCTGTAAAATTTTACCAAATACGCCATAATTTTGAAAATACCAATAAACATGATATAATTATTATGCAAGAAAATGTTCCCCTTTACTTACATAATTTTAATGATTCTGTTATTTTCTATAATGAAAACTATAATGAACGTTTTGGTATTGTAAAAGCTGTTGCAGGTGATGTGCTTGAATATAAAGACAAAACTCTTTTTAGAAATGGTAAAAAACTAGCTAATATTGCTAATTTTCCTACAAAAAAATTTATTGTACCTGAAAATCTTCTTCTCATACAACATGATAAGGAAATTGACATAAATCTAAGCTCTGAAGAGCGAGCAAAACTTGCAAAAGATGATATAAAAACATTATCATTTTTAACTGTGCATAGA
>JAHHTE010000154.1 GCA_020024815.1 Mailhella sp. | reverse complement strand
GTAATTTATATAACGTATTATATGTTAATTTATTGTAGAAAATAATTGATTAAATTTTGTATCACGTTCTAAAAGGAAAACTTCTTTTAAAAGAAAAAACGTAATTGGAGTTAAATACGTATTAATTTTATCAATACCAAAAATTCTATATGTTTCACTATGCATTGCATGAAGTGTTGCAAGAAATTCTTGTATATTTTCTAACTGATGAGTTATTTCTTCATGCATTTCTAGTGTATTGTTTTCTATAAATTGCATTGTAGTATTTGTGCAATTTACGTGATAATAACTATTTTTATTAATTTTATTTTGCATAGAAAAAAATGGTATTAATGCAGCACCACTAAGAGAAAGTTTTGTTAACAATTGTTTGCCTTCTGTGGCAATGCCTCTTTCTCCCATAAAAGAAAGAAAATTTGTATCCATAAAAAGAAATAATTCTTTTTTAAAATATGCATAGGCTTGATAATATGCTGTTGGGGCTGTTTTTTTATCAGAATAAAAAGAAATTAATATTTCATCATGGGGTAATATAAGAGGTTTTTCTCCATATAAAACATTGTCTTTAGTACGTTGAAAAATTTTTTTACCTTGATCAAGTTTTCCTAGATTATTAATATCAAAAAAATCAAATTGATATAGTACTTCTTGGATAATTTCTCTTTGTGATAATTGTATATTGTATATATAATTGTTACCAAAAATTCTAAAAATAAGTTGAAAACTTGCAATACCATTTATATGAGCATGATATTTTAGTATTTCTTTTGCTTGTAAGCTTTTTTGCTCATTTGTAACTAATGCTTTTAAAAATGATAATGCTAAAAAAAGCGTATTATCTTCTAAAGAGATTAAAGATTGCGTTTGTATTTTGTCAATATGAATTGCAAAAGGAGAATTTTCAGTATCTAAAAATGAAAATGTTTTGTTTGAACAATTTGCAAAATTATTAATAAAAAGAGAAATTATCATAATAAATTGTGTAGTGTTTAAATAAGGTAGTTATATTAAAAGTTATGTTTTTAATTTACTGTTATTTTTTTGGAAAATGATTTTTTAGTCGTTATAATGTAGGAAATTGTGAATAAAAACAATATAACATACTAATGTTATGCAATAAATATTTCTCTCTTAGAGAATTAGTAATTTTTTTAAATAAAAAGTTCTTTGTTTTCATACAGTGAACATAATATTTTAATACCACTATATTACAACTATTTTATTATATAGTGAAGTACAATAATTTATAAATATACCTGTATATTATGTTGTAAAAAAAGGAAAACCAGTAAATTGATTTTCCTTTTTAATATTAATGTCCTAAATATGCTTTTTGCACACTTGGGTTTGCAAGAAGATTTTCCGCACTATCTTCCATTGTTATGCGTCCCATTTCCATAACATAACCACGAGTTGCAATTTTGAGTGCAGCTTTTGCATTTTGTTCTACAATAAGAATTGTAACGCCTTTTTCATTAACTTTTTGTACTGTTTCAAAAATTGCTTTTACTAATAGTGGTGCAAGACCAAGTGAGGGTTCATCTAAAAGTAAAATTTTAGGTTGTCCCATTAATGCTCTACCAATGGCAAGCATTTGTTGTTCTCCACCTGATAATGTTCCTGCTAATTGGCTACGACGTTCGTAAAGACGAGGGAAAAGTCCATATATCCAATCAAGAGTTTCTGCTATAACATTTTGATTTTTTATGGTAAAAGCCCCTAAATTTAAATTTTCTAATACAGTCAATGAATTAAAAACACGTCTACCTTCTGGGGATTGAGTTAGTCCACGTGTAACAATTTCATGGCTTTGCAATTTAGTTATTTCTTCTCCTGCAAGGCGTATACTGCCTCCCATAATGGTAGCAAGTCCACTTATGGTATGCATTGTTGTTGTTTTACCTGCTCCATTAGCACCAAGAATACTAACAATTTCTCCTTGGTTTACGTGGAGGCTTACTCCATGTAATACTTCTATTTGTCCATATCCTGCACGGAGATTATCCAATTCTAAAAACATATTATATCCATAATTGTTTGTTTTTCTTTTTTATTAATCATCACGACCAAGATATGCTTCAATAACTCGTGGATTGTTACGCACATCTTCTGGCAAGCCTTCGGCAATTTTAGTACCATATTCAATAACAACAAGCTTTTCACAAACTTTCATAACAAGTCCCATATCGTGTTCAATAAGCATAACGGTTATGCCACGTTTTTGAATTGCATGAATAAGTTCGATTAAAACAGCTGTTTCAGGTTGGTTCATACTTCCTGCTGGTTCATCTAAAATAATGAGTTTTGGATCTGAAGCTAATGCTCTTGCCATTTCCAAAAGTCTTTGATTTCCATAGGATAAAGAACCAGCCCTTTCTTTCCACATTTGGGTAAGTCCAACAAACTCTAATTCTTCCATAGCTCTATCAAGGGCTATTTTTTCTTCTTTTTGTTGTTTTGGCATACGAAAAAGGGAAGAAAAAAGTCCACTTTGCATACGGCAATGACGTCCAGCTAAAACATTTTCAATAACTGGTAAATCACTAAAGAGGCGAATTGATTGGAATGTTCTTGCAATACCTTTTTCTACAATTTCGTGGGGTTTAAGTTTTACAAGAGATTGCCCTTGAAAGCGAATGTCGCCACTATCAGGAATATAATTACCTGTAATGAGGTTAAAAACTGTTGTTTTACCAGCTCCATTTGGACCAATAATGCCAATAACAGAGCCATTTGCAACATCAAAACTCATATTATTAACAGCTTTTAAGCCACCAAAAGTTTTTGTTACATTTTCTAATGAAAGCAAGGGATTTTCCATAGTTTTTATGCGTCCTTTGCTAATAATTTTTGTACTTTTTCTTGCCAAAGAGGAGAAAGAGAATATTTTTTAGGGCGTGGAGGCAAAATACCTTGTGGGCGGATAACCATCATAATCATTAATGCTAAGCCAAAGATAAGCATACGAGCTTCGGCAAAGCCACGAAAAATTTCAGGTAATCCAAAAACAAGAAATGCCCCTAAAATAACGCCAGCTTGACTACCACCACCAAGTATTACTGCTGCAAATAAAAGAACAGAATCCCAAAAAGTAAATGAACCAGGTGAAATAATAGTCATTTTAGCTGCAAAAAGAGTTCCTGCCATACCTGCCCAAAAAGCTCCAAGCATAAAAGCAGCTGTTTTATAATGTGCTACATTAATGCCACAACCTTCTGCTGCAATATCGTCTTGTTTTATGCAAGATAATGCTCGACCAAAACGAGAATTATTGAGCCAATGAAAAAGAATTATTGTAGCAATAACAAAAAACCAAATAAGATAATAAAATTGCATATCTTTTTTGATTTTTATACCAAAAAGTTCAGGACGAGAAATGCCAAAAAGTCCATTAGCTCCACCTGTTAATCCACCAATATCATTGACTAAGGCTATACGCACAATTTCAACAATACCAATAGTTACCATAAGAAGATAATCACCTCTTAAGTGGATAATAGGTCTTGCAACAAAATAAGCAAAAATAGCAGAAATAATACCAGAAATAGGGATAAGGTAAAAAATAGGAATACCATAGCGGGTATTTAAAATTGCTGTTGTATATGCACCTATGGCATAAAAAGCAGCGTGTCCCATATGGAAAATTCCTGCTTGTCCTAAAATAATATTAAGTGAAAGGGAAAGTAATGTACCAAGTCCCACACTAACAAAAACAGCTATCCAATAATTATTAAGAACTATTGGCAATATACCCATAAAAAGGATAAAAACACCGAAAATAAATAAATACGCATTTTTCTTTGTAATCATAATTTGTCCGCCACTCTTTCACCCAAAATACCAGTAGGGCGAATAATTAAGATAAGAATAAGTACAAAGAAAGAAATAGCGTCTTTCCATGCAATAGTAAGGTATGCAGCTCCAAGAGTTTCCACTAAACCAAGAATTAATCCGCCTATCATTGCACCGGGAATATTGCCAATTCCACCTAAAATAGCAGCAGTAAAGGCTTTTAATCCATAAGAAAAGCCCATGCTATAATCAATTTGACCGTAGGCTAAGCCTACCATAAGACCAGCAACACCACCAAGACCAGGACCAATGAGGAAAACCAATGCAATAATTCTATTTACATTAATACCCATAAGACGAGCTGCACCTTGATCAATAGCAGCAGCACGAATCGCAGTACCTGTCTTTGTTTTGTGGATAAACCAATATAGAACAAGCATAAGAAGTACAGAAGCACCAATTAAAATAAAACGGATTAATGGCACTCCCATTCCAAATAAATTGATAATGGTTGTCGGGCGTACACTTTCAGGATAAACATAATAATTTCCTCCCCATAAAAGCAAAATTGCATTTTGGAAGAAAATTGAAGCACCAACAGCAGAAACAACAGCAGAAAGTCTGCTTGCATTTCTTAAAGGGCGATAGGCAGTTCTTTCTAAAACACCACCAAGTACAGCTACTAGTCCCATAACCATTAATGCAACAAGAAAAATTGCAAGATAAATAGGAAGTGAACCAGCTAAACCAAAACTGACAAAAAGCGTCATGCCAAAATATGCACCAAGAGTAAAAAGATCTCCATGTGCAAAGTTGATGAGCTTTAATACGCCATAAACCATTGTGTAGCCAAGAGCTACAAGAGCATAAATACCACCAATGGCAAGACCATTAATCGTTTGTAGAAAAAATTGTTCCATATTTTTCCCGTGGAATTTGAATTTCGAACAAGAAACTGTTATTATTCCCATAAATACCCTAAAATAGCAAGTTTTTTCCTATAAGAAAATTTGACAGACATAAAAAGCAAATAAATTTTGGATTGAATATAGGAGAGGGGGGGGGTATTGTGTTGATTTATTTTTATTCTAATAGGTTTAGAATAATTTTGGATATATAAGAGAACTTAATAAAAA
>JAHHTE010000153.1 GCA_020024815.1 Mailhella sp. | reverse complement strand
TGAGGGGAGAGTTTGAGAGGGGAACTTTTTCAAAAGTTCTCCTCTCAAAAAATAAAATACTATTTTAATGCTGATAAATATAATTGATAATCTAAATCTTTAAAAACATTAAAAACTATTTGCATAGGATAGACATTTTTATCTAAAAAATCTTTTACTGTATTAATTGCAAGTTCACACGCTCTATCATTGGGAAAATGAAATTCACCTGTTGAAATACAACAAAAAGCTAAACTCTTAAGATTATTTTTCAAAGCAACATCTAAACAAGATTTATAACATGATATAAGCAAATTTTCTTTTTCTTGTGTTACCCCATTTATAATAATTGGACCAACTGTATGTAAAATGTATTTACTTGGTAAATTATATGCACTAGTTATTTTTACTTGCCCTGTTTCTTCTTTATGACCTTGTTGTTGAATAATATCATAACAAGCTTTTCTTAATTGCAAACCAGCAGCAGAATGAATAACATTATCAATACACCTATGTTCAGGAATAAAACAACCAAGCAAAGAACTATTTGCAGCATTTACAATAGCATCAACAGCCAACAAAGTAATATCACCTTGCCATACATATAAACTTTTTTGTATGGGTTTTAAAGTTTCTAGTGTTTGAATTTGCTTTTCTTTTAATTCTTCTTGTAAAAAACTATTTTGTATTTGCAAAAACTCTTCTGATAGCAAGCTAACTTGCCATGTGTTCATTAACGCACGAAATAAAGAACGTTTTTCAGAATAACTAGATGGTAACACAAAATTTTTTATATCTTTTTGAGTTTGCTTTACTAAATATAAAATCAAATATTCTAATTTTTGCTCTTGGTTCATAACAATCCTTATAAATAAAAAACTTATCAATTAGCTAAAGAGATATAAAAAAAGGCTGTTATAAACAGCCTTAAATTTAGCGAGGAATTTTACCCCAACGTGGGAAATAGGCATTTCCAGCACCTGTTGGAACGTGTTTTGCTTTTCCGCCATGTCTTGTTATAAGATATACTTGTTTTACCCCTGTTCTATTAGAAATAAAAGAAAGGAAATAACTATCAGGAGCAAAAGCTGGTTGTTCATCACGACCAGGTCCAAAACTTACTTGTCTTTCAATACCTGTTACAAGATCATGCACAAAAATTCTATGTCCTTCACTTGTTGCTTTTGTATATGCTACAACGGTTCCATCAGGACTAATCGTAGGTTCAGTATTATAAGAACCTGTCTTACTTACTCTTGTTGTTGTACCAGTTGTAAAATCTTTTAGGAAAATTTGTGGTCCACCCAATCTATTTGAGGTAAATACCATTTTTGTTCCACTGTGATCAAAAGTAGGAGAAACATCAATAGAAGGACTATTTTCTAAAACTCTTTCCCGTTTAAAACGATGATCTAATAAGAAAATATCAGGTTGAGAACCAGAAGATAAACTTACAGCAACTTTATTGTCAGGTAAAAAACTTGGTCCAATAACAGTATTACCGGGAAAACGAATACGCTTTACACGTCCGTTAGCACTTTGCCATACACCTAAAGCATGAGAACCTTCATCAATATGTGTAAAAACAATATATCTTCCATCAGGAGACCAAGATGGAGACATTGCTAGTCCTTTTAAGGAAGTAATTTGTTTTAAATTTTTACCTGTTGGAGAAACAATCCAAATATCGCGTTTAATTTTACTTGCGTCTTTAGCAAAAGTAAGTGTGGATAAAAAGAAATCACCACTACCAGTAAGAGCTTTCATTAAATCAGCACAAAATTTATCTGCAACAGCTTCAACTTCTTTAGAAGTTATATTGTTATAAGCATTACCAAAAATAAATTTTCCAGAAAAAGTTTCAAAAACACGAAGTTCTACCTTACTTCCATTGCTATCCCCCATTGGCCAATATGCTGTAACCAATAGATCAGATCCACCAAGTTGGAAACGACGAAAATCTAAATTTGCACCTGCCCAAGCAGAGAGTATTGTTCCACCAAGAATATTTGCATCAGGTACAATATTCATAAAAGGCAAAAATGATAAATTATAACGAATCTTATTATCAAGTTCTGCACCCAAAACGCGAGCTTCTTTATTGGGAGCAGTAAGAGGTTTTGCCATAGAAAGATTTACGATATTTTCCCCTGGTCCGTAAATATCAACCATGGTTGTAGCTTGAGCATTACCCACAATAAGAAAGAGTAATGCAAGAACATAACAAATAATTTTCTTCATAATAATCCTTTCTTCAATAGTCCCCAAGTCTATAACACAAAAAAATAAGCTTACCAAGTAAAAAAGCTATGAGATTTAAAACTTGATAAGCTATGAATTTAATTTATTTTACACTAGGAACAAGCAAGGCATCTTGAATTTCTTCAACTTTACGTTGAATATCTTCATTTTGTTTATTTTCACTAACAGGTTCATAGATAGAAGGTTGATTTGCTTCTTCTGCTTTTTGCACATCTGTTTTTTGTATATCTTTTGTATTAATAACAATGCTATTTGCCAAATTATCATTTGTATTATTGTTAGCTGCTTTCTTTTTTGCTTCTTCTCTTTCTTTACAAATTGCATCTAAATCAAGTTTTGATACATCAATTAATTCTTTTGTTGTTTCAACTTTTTTACTTACAACTTTATTTGTTGAATAACGCCATGGATAACGTCCCTTTGCAGGGTCATCAAAAAGTTTTTTTCTTGGAACTAATGCCCCCCATACTGTGTGGCGGAGCATTTCTGTTTGAAAATTATCTTGATAGGGAGATTCTGGATAATTCCCATAAAGAGAACCCGTTCCACTTAGTTCTTTTACATAGGAATTATTGATATTATAATTTCCATAACGACCATTTTGTGCTGGTAAAGAATTTTGCATTTGTGGAGCTAACGTATTACCGTTAGCTGTTGCTGTATTTGATACATTTACATTAACTGTAACAGGACCAGCTTCTTTTCTAATAGATTGTTGTTGTACTTGTTGTTGAGCAAAACTTTGCTCTGCATAGGAAAAACTAATCAAACAACCTAAAAAAAATAATATTTTTTTCATTATACACCAAACCTTATGGTTAATACTCAAAAAATTATTCGGCAACTCAAAGAAAAATATTAGCTTATAATAAAAAATTTTCTTCTAAATATTGTTTTGCAATACAAAAAACTTGTTCAGCATCTTGTTCAGCATTAACTATAAAAAATCGTTTTTTTTGCTCTGCCAAAGCTAAAAACCCCTCTCTGATTTTTTGATGAAATTGTAATGCTTCTGCTTCAAACCGACCTTCATCAATAGTTAAATTTTGTTCTATATTGCGTTCTTTTGCTCGTTTTAATCCTCTTTCTGGTAATAGATCTAATAAAAACGTTAAATGGGGTTCTAATCCACCTGTTGCAACTGTATTGAAATTTGTTAACTGTGCAATATCCATGCCACGCCCATAACCTTGATAAGCTATTGTGCTATCAATAAATCTATCACATAACACAATTTTACCAGCTTTTAATGCTGGTTTTATACATTCTTCAACATGTTGTGATCTATCAGCCAAAAAAAGAAAAAGTTCTGCACTTGGACAAATTTTTTCATCAGCATTTAAAATAATTGACCGTAATTTTTTTCCTAGTTCGCTCCCACCAGGTTCACGCGTCAAAAAAACATCACGTTGCTTTTCTGTAAAAAATGCAACTAATTTCTTTATAAGTGTTGTTTTCCCTGCTCCTTCAACACCTTCAAATGTAATAAATAAGCCTTTTTTATTCATAATAACCTAACAATTTGTCAGTCCAAGTAAAGAACATTGTTTTTCTTTAGGAGTTTTTTTAGTACGACTTGCCTCTTTTTCTTTTGGTTTTGGAGTTTGAGGCATACGGCAAAGATTTCTACCCAATAAACTAATATACGGTGTCCATTCAATATTTTTTTCTGTATTTTCTTCTTGTTGTGCTTGTGGCATTTGTGCAAAAGATTCTCGCCATTGGGCTATTTTAGCGTCCATATTATCAGCATAATGCAAAACGAATGCTTCAGGTGATAATGGAACTCTAGGTGCTCCAAATTCAGGTTCACCATGATGGCTTAAAATTAAATGTTCTAAGTGTAATGCTAATGTTTTTTCTACTTTTGCTTTTTCTAAAAAAGGTTGTATCATTAAAATACCTTGCACTATATGACCTAACATTTTCCCATCATCTGTATAATCATTTGTAAGCCCACCTGACAATTCTTCAAGCTTACCAATATCATGGAATAAACCAGCTACAAATAATGTCTCTCTATCTAAATCAGGATAATGAGTACTTAATTTTAATGTCAAACTTGCCACAGAAAACATGTGTTCTAAAAGTCCACCAGCATACGCATGATGAACTGATTTTGCAGCAGGAGCTAATAATAATTTAGATCGAATAGAACTATCTTTTAATATAGATTTACAGAAATCTTTCCAAGGTGTATATGTTAATTCTTGAGCAATTAAATTTTCTATTTCTTCTAAAATAATAGCAGGTTCAATAGCAGAAGTCTGCATAAAATCACTCATATTTAATTCTTCTGGAGTTTCAACTTTTTGCAACGCTTCAACAGTAAGTTGCATTTGCTCACGAAAAATAGAAGATTTTCCTTTAATTTCCCAAAAATCTCCTGTTTTAATATCTTGAACACTTTGACTTATTGGCGACCAAATTTTTGCGTCCATAGTTCCACTAGCATCACGCAATTTTATTGACCAAAAAGGACCATTTCTACTTTCTTGTTTACTTGCCTGCATAATTAAAAAAACAGAACAAACAGATTCTCCAACAGGTATAGTATTTTGAATATCTTTTATGCAAATTCTATGCATTTTAAATCCTTATCAAATAAAGTTTATAAATTTTACAATTTTAAAAAGTTTTGGTCAAATTCTTTAGAATGAAATTCTTATTTATTTTATTTATAATAAGTTACCATTATAAAAACAACTTATAAAACTTTTTAAG
>JAHHTE010000152.1 GCA_020024815.1 Mailhella sp. | reverse complement strand
GTCAATAGGTTCAAGTGTAAAAAATTTAAAAAATTCTTTTACATGAGTAAATAAAACAGGTTCAATACCTTTGGAACGAATATAATCAATTATAGATGAACAGTTTTTTTCTAAAGGAGGATAAAGTGTATATCGTATTTTTATATTATGTTGTCGCATTGAATGCCAGAAAGATTCAGGCATTTTTTTTATTAACAATAAATTCGTAATAATATATATTTCTGTTTTAGGATAGTATTTTCTAGTAATAGCTAATAAATTTTCTAATTGTGGATGTAATAGAGGTTCTCCTCCTATAATATGAAAACAAGCAACAGGAATCTTTTGAGAAAGTATTTGCATATTTTGTTCGTGTGTAGCAGGATCAATAAAATTATTCTCTTGAATTAAAGGGGAAAAAGTTGAACATGCTTTGCAATTAAGGTTACAAGTATCACATATTCTAATATCCATAGATTTTATTTCAATAGTTTTTTTTATAGGAAATTTTAAATTAAAAATTGTTATTTCTTTTGTTTTATAACTAATTTCTCTTTTATTGGTAATAGAGAATATTTTTCCTAAAAATTTCATTGTGACCTCCTTGCGTAAGGCCACTTTATATATATATACTGTCAATGCGGAAAAGGAAAATTATAATTTAGGATTTAATACTTTATTCTGCTTTATGATTAGCAAAATGAAAAAGAATTTTTGAAAAGTGAGCTATGGGGAGAAATTTTAGTAAAAATTTTCCCCATAGTTAGGATATTTTATTTTAAATACCAAATAACGCCAATGCTTCCTAAGATAGTAATAATAAAACGTGCAAATTGCATTGAAAATACAATAGTAAATGCAACTTTTACAGGAAAAATACCTAAAGCAGTTGGTAAATTTCTGCGTAATGTTCGTATTGGGTTTCCTACGGCACTTGCAATGAGCATTGCTAATAATATTTGAGCATGATTAACCATATTTTCAGCTAAAAGATTTGCTCCAACACTAGCTGATTGTATTAATCCACCAATTTGAGCAATAACAATAGCTATAAGTTCTGCAGGAAAGTATTTTGCAACTTGATAAGGAATAGCTTCTTCCCAAAAATCAAGTAAACCTGATTTAATTATCCATTCTGTACCAAGCATAAGTGGTATGGTCATATAAACCATTCTAAACAAAATAGAACAAGTACGTAATAAACTTTGTTTTATACTTTGTTTCCAAGGTGTTGGTTCTTTATTTTCTAGAGGTTGGACTGTATTTTTTGTATTTTCTTTTGCATTTAATTTTCTATGTAAGCAAAAAATAAAAATAATAAGTAAAAGTCCTCCTGTAAGTTGAATAGCAAAAAAACTAGCTCCAGCAATACCAATAAGAGCTATAACAGGATACATAACTCTAACAGAATGCGAAAGATGAGCTAAATAACTATTAGCCATGCCACCCGTAATTAATGCAGATGTTTTTATTTCTCCTTTTTTGTGGCTTGCAATAAGCATACTATTTGCACCAACAGAGGAATAAAGAGCTATGGGCATAGCAAAACCAATTACTTCTGGCAATCGAGCTTTTTGTGTGATTTTAATTAAACCTGAACCTAAATAGCGATACCAACAACGAGCTTCCATTAATGCACCTATAAATGAGGCTATGCCTACCATTAATAAAAGACGACTTATTGATTTTAATTTTGCAAGAATTTTATCTAAATTCGTTTTTGCTGAAGACATAGTATGTCTTGCTTTGTGTTTTTTATTATTATTTACCTCTTGGTTTAACAATAAATTTTTTGCAGTATCAATATTTTTTTGTTCTTCAATGGTAACTTTACTTGTGTCTGCATGAATACTAAATTCTTTATGAGGCATATTAATAGTTAAAAAATATGCTATAATAAGTGAAAGTATAAAAAAAAGACATCGTATAGGTAATTGCCATGGATACGAGTTTTTATTATGTTTTTTTTTCATAAAAGTTTTATGTGTAATGTGAAAAACGCCAAGTATACTTGGCGTTTTTTTATCTTTATTTTGAAATAATTTTGCCATTCATAATATCATCATGGCTATTTTTTGTATGTTCAATAAAGAGTTTTTGTACTTCTGGTATTTCACCAAGACCACGAATAAGAGTATGTACTTTGTAGCCTTCTTTTTTGAGACGTTCAGCCCATGCATCTTCTTCTGTTCCAGCCATATCATTTTTTGCATGGTCTCCAGCTACAATCATAAATGGAACGAGATAAACATTTTTAACGTTTTTCTTTGCTTTAATTTCTTTTAAAGTATTTTCAAAATCTAAAGCACCTTCAACTGTTGCAAACCAAGCAAGTGGATCCGTTTCTTGGAATGTGTGGGAAATAGCGATTAAACTTAAATCTCCTGTCCCTCTATCATTACCATGTCCCATAAAAATAACTGCATCATTTTTTGTTCTTTCTTTTGGAAGGCTTGCTAAAGAAGCTTTAACGATAGTATCTAAATCTGCTTTAGATGATAAAAGAGGGTGTCCCATTATAACTGAATCAAAGCGATTAGGATTTTTTTCCATATCACGACTTACCAAGCGGCAAATTTTCATATATTCTTCAGCGGGAACAACATGTAATGATTGAATTTTAATGTTGTTATAGCCATTTTTGTGAGCATAATCTAAAGCTTCTGTAATTGAATAAACAACTTGTTTATCTTTGTTGAGTTTATTTCTGATAATATTAGAAGAATATGCCCAAATTGTTGTGTTACCATTTTTTTCATAGGCTTTTTTGATGGCATCAAGTGATTTTTGTGCTTCGCTATCACTTGTTCCAAAAGCAGCTAAAATGGTAAGGTCTTTTGCAAAAGCATTTTGTGGGGCATAAAAAAGAAAAAGACTTGCAAGTAATAAACTTGCAGAAAATAAAATTTTTTTCATAAAAACTCCTTGCTCTGAAACCGAGAGCTATAATAATGAGTACGATTATAGGCTGGTTTTCCGGCTCAAGGATTATCCCTTTTTGCTCCTTCCCGTTTTCACAGTGGCTAATGCAAAAAAGTCCCCTTTCACGGCTACGGTCTAGCGTTGTTGACTTCCCATTTACCTGTATAATACAGAACCTACAATATAAGAGAATTCTATATAAAAAATTTTTTTTGTCAATTTTCTTCTATTGTTAGTTCTATAATTTATAAGCATATAATTTTATGATAATTGTTGAAATGATTTTATATGGTAATATTTTTAAAATATTATATGTATAAATTTTCACAAAATACGCTTTTTATGTGTAACTATTTGTTTATATAAGAAAAAATATCAAAAAGTTTATATGTGTGTATTCTTTTTTATGAAGAATTAAATGTTACAAAATAGTAAATGCAAAAATAATTTTTTTTATTTTTTTATTATAGTTTATTAATTTATGTAGTTACATACATAAAAATTTTTTATAACCCACAAATATAATTTAAAATGTTGACAATATACATTTAAAAACGTATTTTAAAATTGTCGACAATCTTTTTTATAGAGGTGAGTTATGAGCAATGAGCATGAAGTAAAAAATGAAATTTTGCACATGCATGGTGGAATTATTGGAGGTATGATTCCATTAGTTGTGTTGGTTTTAGGACTTGTGTGGCTTTCAATTGCAGAAAGAGGTGGAACAAAACCTTTTTGGGCTTGTGCATGGCTTGCTGTGGTTGTTGGCTTATTTTTTGCTAAAAATAAAGGTGATTATTGTAAGGCAACAATGCGAGGTATTGGTAATGATACAGGTATTGTTATTGTTACTGCATGGCTTTTTGCTGGAGTTTTTGGAAAATTAATGGCATCAGGTGGGCTTGTTGACGGCTTATTATGGCTTGGTATGTCAACAGGGGCACAAGGAGCTATATTTACTATTCTTGTATTTGTTATTGCCATGTTGTTTTCTTTAGGAACTGGAACAAGTACAGGAACTTGTATTTCCTTAACACCTGTATTGTATCCTGCTGGTGTTTTTTTGGGTAGTGATCCTGTTTTATTAGGTGCAGCAATTTTATCTGGAGCTGCTTTTGGGGATAATTTAGCTCCTATTTCAGATACAACTATTGTATCAGCATATACACAAGAAGCAGAAATGAAAGATGTTGTGCGTAGTCGTTTTCCATTAGCAATGGGAGCTGCTTGTATTGCTGCTGTTATTTTTCTTATTTTTGGTGGTGGTGGAGAAGTAAAAATTGTACCTGAAATGCATGCTAGTTTAGAACCAAAGGGAATTTTCTTATTACTTGCTGTTATTGTAGTAGTTGTGAGTGCATTACTTGGTAGACATATTATAGAATCATTAATTTATGGAAATGTAACTGCAGCAATTATTTCTGTTGCCATTGGAACATTATCTATAAGTGATATTTTTGGAATTCCTGCTGAATCAGGTGGAAGTACTGGGATTATCCAAGCAGGAATTGAGGGGGTGGTAGGTGCAATTATTTTTGCAATATTAATTTTAGCTGTAACACAAATTTTAGTTGAATGTGGTATTTTAGAAAAAATTCTTAGTTTTGCGAATAAAAGTATTGTTGCAACTGTTCGTCAAGCTGAATTATTTATTATTGGTGTTACTATTATTGCTTCTATTCCAATTTCAGCAAATGCACCTGCGGAATTACTTGTTGGACCTTCTTTGGTAAAGCCAATGGGTGAAAAGTTTGGTTTATCTCCTGCAAGACGGGCAAATTTAATGGACTGTGCTGTTTGTACTATTTTCTTTATTTTGCCTTGGCATATTGCTGTTGCTGTATGGTATTCTGCTATTGTAACTGCTTGTAATACATGGGGATTAACTGCTCCTTCAATTAGTGCTGCCTTTGTTAATCCTTATTCATGGAGTTTATTATTTGTATTACTTTTTTCTGCAATAACTGGCTGGAATAGAAAAATGATAACTGGTTTTGTACAAGAAAAATAATATAAATATCTTAAGGGAAGATAGATAGGGTTAACTTATAAAGGGAACTTTTTCTAAAGTTCCCTTTAGTTATATTTTAGTATAATTAAATAAAATTATTTTTAAATTGAGTTGTTTTCAAATTAATTGTTATTTAGTAGAAAATAAAATCTCTTTTGCAGGCAAAAGAGATTTTGGATTAAAAAGTTTTGAGGGGAGAGTTTGAGAGGGGAACTT
>JAHHTE010000151.1 GCA_020024815.1 Mailhella sp. | reverse complement strand
GTTTTTTTATTAATGTTTTAAAATAGGAAAATTTATTGAAACGTGTTTCAATAAATTTGTTTGATTGAAAGGGGTGAAGGAAATTATTTTGCTTTAGCCGTTATGATAAAGGAAGTTACGGATAAAGACAGTATAATCCCAAAGAAAAAATAAAATAAATATATATTAAATACAAAAAAAGCCATCTATGAAAGACGGCTTAAATTTTATCTAGACATTTGTTGTAAACGTCTTATTCGTTCTTCAATGGGTGGGTGGGTACTAAATAATGCTTGCATACCACTAGAAAGAAGTGGGGAAACAATGAACATATTTTCTGTGGCAGGATTAGCATTATTAAGTGGAATTTGTTGGCTATAAGTATTTAGTTTATTTAAGGCATTAGCTAAAGCCATAGGATCTGAACAGTAGCTAGCACCACTTTCATCTGCTAAATATTCGCGAGAACGAGATATAGCCATTTGAATAAGACTAGCAGCAAGGGGAGCTAAAATAATCATTAAAATTGCACCAACTGCACTTAATGGATTAGAGTTTTCGCTATCTCTACCACCAAATAGGCTTGTAAAATAAAGCATATTTGCAAGTGCAGTTATGGCAGAGCCAAGCATTGCAGCACTAGATTGAATTAAAATATCACGGTTTGCAATATGAGCAATTTCGTGAGCAAGAACGCCACGTAATTCATTTATGCTAAGTATATGCATGATACCTTGTGTTACTGCAACTACTGCATTTTCTGGATTTCTACCAGTTGCAAAAGCATTAGGGCTAGGATCTGGAACAATATAAATTTTAGGTTTTGGAATACCTGCATTTTTAGCTAATTCTTCTACTATACTATGTACTTGTGGAGCATCTGATCGTGATAATTCTTTAGCATTATAAATGCGAAGAACAATAGAATCTGAATACCAATAACTAATAAAATTTGTAACAATAGCAAAAATAAGAGCAATCATCATTCCAGCTTTTCCACCTACAAGACCACCAATAATAATGAATAAGGCAGTAAGTGCAGCAAAAAGAACAGCTGTTTTAATTGAGCTTGTCATAGTATCTCCATTATGTAATATAAGTATACTATACTATATATTTATGATATATGACAAGCAATTATTTTACTTAGTTTTGTTTTTTTGTATTCTCTGTTGCATAATAGTACCAGTAATAATAACTATTAAGCTTAAAATATTAATCAGTTGAATTTTTTCTTCAAGAATTAAATATGCCCATAAAAGGGATAAAAAAGGAGAGTAAAGGGGAATTGTAGCAATTTTTGCAATGGAATCAGTATATTGCATTGCATAATACCAAAGTATAAATGGAATACTTAGTTCAAAAAGTCCAATATAAATAATAGGATATAATGCTTTTTCAGTAATAATAAGGTGTTGATTGAGAATAAGCATATTGATAAATCCACAGATAGAACAAAGGAAAAAACAGAGAAATAATTTTGGCAATGCAGGAATTGTTTCTTTAGTGGTTATAATCCAGTAAAGAGCATAAAGAATGGGGCTTAAGCTTATATAAAATATGTAAATATATTCAATTTGAGTTGTGTGTTTTTTTGTTCCAAGACTTATAAGTATTATTCCGCTAAAGGCAAAAAAAAGCCAAAAAATTTCTTTTGTAGACATTTTTTGTTTTAGAAAAATAGTACCAAAAAGTGCTAAGAGAATAGTCCAAAAATAATTAATGGGTAAAGCAATTTGCACAGGTAAACCAGAATAACCAAGAAAAAGAACTATATGGTAAAAATATAAAATAATTGTTTGAAATAAAATGCTGTTAATATTTTTTTTGGAAAATTGGTTTATTTTTTTATACTCTTTACTAATAAGAACAAAAAGAAAAAGAACAATACTTGCTATGAGCATTGCATAGCTTAACACTTGTGTTGAAGTAGCGTGAAAAAGAGCTAATTTAAAGGCTGTGGAAACAGTAGACCAAAGAAGAACTGTAAGGATAGCAAAAAAATAGGCTTTTGTTTGTTTATTCATAATGGCAAGAATATTCTTTTAACCATGTATTTTAATATCATATAAAAAATAATAAGTTATTTTATTTTTAATGTAAATTAATATAATAAAAATTTGTGAAAGAGGGTTTTAGGGGGAAAACTTTTTATAAAAAGTTTTCCCCCTAAATAAAAACTACTATTTTTAAACTACTTTTGATAGTGTTTGATAATTGCTTGTGTTCCAAGATCACCTAAATTTTCTTTTTCCATTTGCTCATACATTGCACAAACATTTTCAAGAATTTCTAGTTTGATACCTGCGTTTTTACATTCATCTAAAGCAATTTTCATATCTTTTACAAAGTGCTTAATAAAAAATCCCGGTGCAAAATCTTCATTGCACATTTTAGGGCCATTGTTGCTAACTTGCCAACTTGCTGCTGCACCTGTTTCAATGGTTTTTAGCATAAGCATAGGATCTAAATTCATAGATTTAACATAAGAAATGGCTTCACATACTCCAAGCGTATTTGCTGCAACAACAATTTGATTTGCCATTTTGATGTGTTGTCCTGCTCCTGCTTGACCTTCATAAACAATATTTTTACCCATTGCTTGAAAAAGTGGTTTACATGCTTCAAAATCTTCTTGATCTCCGCCTACCATAATAGCAAGGGTTGCATTTTTTGCTCCAATATCTCCACCAGAAACAGGAGCATCAAGAGCTTTTAAACCTTTTTCTTTAGCTGTATTGTAAATTTTTTGGGCAAGTTTTGGGCTAGATGTGGTCATATCTATAAGATAAGCATTTTGTGGGGCATTAGCCATAATACCTTGCTCACTAAAGTAAACTTCTTCAATATCTTTTGGATAGCCAATAATGGTGATAATAGCGTCTTTATTTTGAATACATTCTTTAATAGAATTACAAACAATAGCACCATCTTTTTCAAGAGCTTGGGCTTTTGCTTTGGTTCTATTGTAAACACTTACATGAAAGCCATTTTTTATGAGGTTTTTAACCATTGATGAGCCCATAACGCCAGTACCAATAAAAGCAATATTTTTCATAATATCTCCATGTTTATGTTTTTTATTATTCAAAAGTTTTTGTATGTTATTTTACCAAATAATAATATAAAAGAGTTTTTGGATTAAAAAGTTTTGAGAAAAGAGAGGGAAAACTTTTTTCAAAAGTTCTCCGCTCAAAAAAATATATTAGATATGAATAAGTTCATAGTCTAATGTTCCAAGACCAATTTCTGCTCCATATTCAAGTTGATGATAACCAAAAGTTTTTTCCCAACGATGTGAAAATTTATCAATATTAATACCATTATTTTCCATTGGGTGTATGCTTTGTGCTTTTGTTACAAGGTCATAACAAGCTTTATCAATAGCAACAGGGTCAGTAGAAGCCAAGATACCAATATCTGCTACCATAGGTGCATCGCTCCAAGAAACGCAATCACAATCAGGTGTAATACTTAATAAGAAATTGATATAAATAATTTTATCTTTTTTATTTTGTATAGCACCATAAGCATATTCAGAAATACGTTCCACAAAATTATGAAGATCAGAATCATGCTCATTATTGATAGCATTATATTCACAAACAGTGCTACATTCAAAACAGCCAATGCATAACTCACGATTTACAAAAGCAAATTTTTGTTCATTTTCTTTTTTCATACTAATAGCACTAGCTGGACAGACTTTTATACAGCTAGAACAGGCAGTACAGTTTTCTTTATTTACACGTACTCTTGTGTCATGTTGGGCTCTTTTACCCCAAAAGGAGGCACAGCCCATAGCAAGATTTTTGATAGCTCCGCCAAAACCTGCAACAATATGTCCTTTAAAGTGTGAAAGAACAACCATGCTATCAGCATCAAAAATTTCACGAGCAATAAATGTTTCTTTGAAATATTTTAAGTCAACAGGAACAGAAACTTGATTTTTACCATGTAAACCATCTGCTATAATAATAGGTGCATCAACAGTGCAAGGGCTAAATCCATGTGCATAGGCTGTATTTAAATGGTCAACAGAATTTTTTCTTGAGCCACTATAAAGAGTATTTGTGTCAGTAAGAAATGGTTTTGCTTTTTCTTGTTTAACTAAATCAACAACTTTTCTAACAAGTTGAGGGCGAATGTGTGTATCATTACCAAATTCACCAAAATGAAGTTTTATTGCTGTAAGTTCATCTTTTTTTAAAATATTTTTCAATCCAACAGCTTCACAAAGTCTTTCAATTTTAGAAGCTTTATTGTCTGCTTTTTTTCGACAGTGCATATCAGCGAAATAAACTTTTGCTTTCATAGTTTCCTCAATAGAATTAATTATCAAAATATCCACTTAATACGGATAATTGTGTTAATGTTATTGGTGTTAAATTGGCTTTTATAAGTGTTGTTTGTAACTTATTTATAAGAGTTTCTTCTAAGGGGGTAGTATAATGTAAACAAAGTTTATTGTCTATGTTCCTTATTCTAAAATCAAAAGTAGTAGAAAGGTTTTGTAAAAAAAATTCTTCGCATATAGTTTCATATTCAATAATTTGTTGAATTTTTTCTTTTTCAATTTTTGTGTTATAAGGAAAACGTGTTAAAAGGCATGGTTTTGCTTTTTGGTGTGGGTTTTCTAATTGAATAGATGTTGCTAGTTGTTTTATATCATTTTTTGAAAAGTTAGCCATTGCAAGGGGAGAATGTATATTAAGTTCTTGTAAAGCCCTCATACCGGGTCTATATGTATTTTTGTCATCAGTATGAGAGCCATCGCAAAGAGAGGCATTATTTATATGGGCTAACATAATTTCAAAAGTCTTTTTTTTGCAAAAATAACAACGGTCTTTATGATTATAACCTATTGCTTTTATATCAAAAATTGAAATAGGAAAAATTTTTAAAGAAAGATTATTATTTTTTGCCCAAGTTTGTAAGTAATTACTTTCTTTTATATCTGTATGATCGCCTATAACGTGCAGTAATGTAATGTTTAAATGCATTTTTTGGGCAAAAAAAGCAAGAAATCGACTATCTAAACCACCAGAGCAAGCAATATAAAAAGGTGCTGGTAACGATTGTAATATATTATATAAATTTTGGGCTTTTTTTTGTAAGTTTTTTATTGGTATTTGTGTTAATAATTGCATGATGAAATTTGTTTGTTAAAATATTTTTTAATTTTTTTTGAGAGAAGAACTTTTGAAAAAGTTCCCCTCTCAAACTCTTCCCTCAAA
>JAHHTE010000150.1 GCA_020024815.1 Mailhella sp. | reverse complement strand
GAGTTTGAGAGGGGAACTTTTTCAAAAGTTCCCCTCTCAAATTATAAAAAAGATTTATTAAACTTCGAATAACATTTCTAGATCATCTCTTGTAAGAGATTTCCAAGAGTCTTGACCCGGAATAACAGCTTCTGCAACACCGCGTTTCATTTCTTGTAGTTTAAGAATTTTTTCTTCAACGGTATTTTGGCAAATAAGTTTATAAGAGAAAACTTGCTTTGCTTGACCAATACGGTGAGCACGGTCAGTAGCTTGGCTTTCAACTGCTGGGTTCCACCATGGATCGTAGTGAATAACGTAGTCTGCACTTGTAAGGTTAAGACCTGTACCACCAGCTTTTAAGGAAATAAGGAAGATTGGAATATCAGGACTATTATTGAATTTATCCACTTGTTCTAATCTGTCTTTGCTTGAACCATCAAGGTAGCAGAATGGTATATCAGTCATTTGCAACCAACCACTGATTTGTTGAAGCATTTGCACAAATTGAGAGAATACCAAGATTTTGTGTCCTTCTTCTACAAGGTTGATAATCATATCTTTAAAGGTTTCAAATTTGCCTGAAGGAATATTTGCACTAAAGCCTGGCATATCCATTTTAAGCAATTTAGGATGGCAACAAATTTGACGAAGTTTGAGTAAAGCGTCCAAAATAGACATTTGGCTTTTTGCCATACCTTTTTCATCAACATCAGCAAGAACTTGTTCACGAAGCTTGCGAGCAAGGGAAGAATAAAGTTCTGCTTGTTCTTCTGCCAAAGCACAATAGGTAACGCTTTCCACTTTTGGAGGTAAGTCTTTGACCACTTCTGCTTTTGTACGGCGAAGAATAAAAGGTTTTACTCTTGTGCGTAAGTATTCTAGGGTTTCAGTATCACCTTCTTTAATTGGTTTAATAATACCACGTTGGAAAGCGTGTTGAGAACCAAGAAAACCTGGCATAAGAAATTCAAATAAACTCCAAAGTTCAAAGAGGTTATTTTCAATAGGTGTACCAGAAAGACAAAGACGCATTCTAGCATTAATATTACGAACACTTTTTGTTGTAATAGTATTAGGGTTTTTAATGTTTTGTGCTTCGTCAAGAATAATAGAATTAAATTCATATTGTTCTAATTCTTCAAGATCACGACGTAAAAGAGCGTATGTTGTAATAACAAGATCAGCATCAGCAATTTTACGGAAAATATTTTCACGGCGTGTACCGTAAACAATAACACGCTTAAGACCTGGCACAAATTTTTCAGCTTCACGATCCCAGTTTGGTAAAACAGAAGTAGGAACAACAATAAGGTTTGGTCCAATAGCGCCTTTATTTTTCATGTGTTGAATAAAGGCAAGAGTTTGGATAGTTTTACCAAGACCCATTTCGTCAGCTAATATACCACCAAATCCATATTCATCAAGGAAGTTGAGATAGGAAATACCTTGAATCTGGTATGGACGAAGGGAGGCATTAAGCCCTTCAGGAGTTTCAATTTGTTGTACTTCTTTGAAATGACGGATATTATCACGAAGTTTACTCCAAAAAGAATCTTCAATAGCATTAGGTAAATCATCTAAAATACTATCAAGAACGGGAGCTTCAAATTGTTTGAAATGGTGTTTAGGTGGTTTGTTAGGATCAAGACCAAGCACTTTAAGCTTATGAGCAAGTTTTTCAAGCCATGATTCAGGTAAACTTGCATAAGAGCCGTCTTTTAATTGTACATAGCGTTTACCTTTGAGCCATGCTTTCCAAATTTTTTCTAATGGTAAGCTTTGACCTTCATATTCCACGTTAACATCAAGTGAGAACCATTTTTCTTGTTCATTACTTTCAACACTAGCATTAATTGTAGGAGTAGTAGTGCGTACTTTATAACGAGATAATGTTGCCTCACCATAAACACGCCAATTTTGTAATAAAGTAGGGTAGGAATCTAAAAGAAAAGAAATTGCTTCTTCAGGTTCCATAAACCAAAGTTTATTATTACGTGGTTGGAAACGCATTTCTGAAAGTTGTGATAAAAGATTTGCTTCTTCTTCTTGAGCACGGCGTAAAAGGAATGTTTGTCCTTCAAATACATAACTTCCTGTTTGGAAATCAGGATTAGGTCCGGGAAGAATAAACTCACCATGTATACTTTCATAAACATTTTGAATTTCAAGAGTAAGTAAACTACCTTCTTCATCAAGAAAGAGTTTAGGATTATAGCTACCTGGTTGAAATACAGGTTCCATAATTTTAAGAAATTCTTCTTGTTCGTATAATTCTGATGAGGGTAGACGTGTCCAAACTCTATCTAAAAATTCGGAAATATCTTCTTGTGGTATAATTGGACTTGCTTGCACTAATGATTGAATTACATCATGGTTTAGGCAAGTTTGTACAGGATAAAAGCATTGATTCCAACATACCCACAATGGCATTTGTCCGTGGAATGTTGCAACACTTTCATCTGGTTTGTCTTCATCTTTTTGAATAGAAAAAGGTTTTTTTCCTTCTTTTTGGAGCATAATATCAAAACGTAATCCATCATCATCAAGACTTGGACGAAGTTTTAAATCCATAGAAGAACTTTCAATGGTACAGGGTTTTTCTGTTTCTTCCCAAAAAATGTATTCTTCATTACGTAATGCCCAAAAGAACCAAGATAAAAGACCATCAGGTATTTCAACACGATGTCCATAGTAATCAAGATATTCTGCAATTTGTTTTAAAACTTTTGGTAATTCAGGTGAGTAATCGCACCAATCAGGATTTTGTAAAATATCTTGCAAAGTTACAGCTTGTCTTACAGTGGAAAGACCTGTTTTATTTTGTCTTGCTCTGTAAAATTCAACAGATAAACGACCAGGTTCAGGAAAGAATCGGAAAAGAAAATAATGTCTTCCTGTTTCAGGTTCAGTAGCTGTACTAAAGAAATTTCTAAAGCTTTGACGCCATTCGGGACGAATAGTCGTTGGTTCGCTAGGTGCATCTTGAGAAATATTAATAGACGCAAGAGCAGAAATAGCTAATGCTGCAACATGGCGACATGGACTACCAAAAGCTTCCATGCAGTTACATTCATAATCTATATGTTTATCATTAAATCTAATAGTTAAAGAAGGGCTATATGATTGAAAATCTTCTCCATGAACAGAACAACTAGCTTGGCTATATGTATCTTCTATTCTCCATAAAAGATTTGTTGCTCCATTTTCTGCAATAATTAATTTTCCAGAATCTCGTATATACTCGGGAATAGTATTTTGAATAAAATGCTCAAGAGCATGGCACATCGTGCTTTCATTTCGATGGTTCATTTCAGCCTCGCTCACTTTTTTGGGTGTATATTTAGTATAGTTAATATTAAAAAATAATAGTAAACATTATTACTTATCATATTGCATTGATTAAGTATTATTACAGTAAAATGTTTTTCTTTTCAAGTCTTAATAAGTCTGATATTAGTGTCTTTAGTAAAAAAATGGTTGTTTGATTAAGTAATATGTTTTTATAACATATTGAAAATATTTTATATTATATTATTTTTATTGGGAAAATTTTGATGAAAAAAAAGTTTAAAATTTTTTTTAGTATATTTTTTGTTTCTTTAATCATTTCTTGTACTTCTGAAAATGAAACAATTCCTAATAAGTCTAAAAAGTTTATTAATACAGCTATTCCGAAGCAAGCAGAATTTGGTGGAAAACTTATTCTTGCTAGTATTGGAGAACCATCAAATTTAATCCCAGCATTAGCAACAGATTCTGCTTCTCACGAGGTTGCGGACTTTTTATACACTTCTCCTTTAAAATATGATAAGGAATATAATATTGTTCCTCTTGCAGCAAAACAGTATGAAATTTTAGAACATGGTTGTTTATTTCGTTTTACTTTAAAAGAAAATATTTATTGGCATGATGGAAAAAAACTAACAGCTGATGATGTAACTTTTACGTATAAGTTAATGACAAATCCTAAAACTCCAACTCCTTATGCTGCTGATTATTTAACTATTAAAGAATATAAACAAACAGGAAAATATAGTTTTGAAGTTCGATACGATAAGCCTTATGCCAGAGCAATAATAACATGGATGTTACCTATTTTACCTAAGCATGTTTTAGAAAATGAAGATATAACAAAAACAAAATATGCTCGTCAGCCTATTGGTGCAGGTCCTTTTAAATTAAAAGAATGGCATTCAGGTTCACGTTTAGTGCTTGAAGCAAATGAACAATATTTTGAGGGAAGACCTTATTTAGATAAATTAATTTATCGTATAATTCCTGATGTAACGACAATTTTTTTAGAGGCAAAAGCAGGCAAAGTTGATTTTTTAGGGTTAACAACACAGCAATATTTATTACAAACAAAAGGTAAAGAATGGGAAGATAATTGGAAAAAATATCAATATATTGCCAGTGGCTATACATATATTGGATATAATTTAAAACACCCCTTTTTTAAAGATAAAAATGTTCGTCAAGCTTTAGCTTATGCAACAGATAGAGATGCAGTTATAAAAGGTGCTTTATTAGGTTTAGGAACAAAAACAATTGGTCCTTATAAACCAAATACATGGGTTTATAATGATAAAATTATTCCTTATAGTTATAATGAAAAAAAAGCCTTAGAACTTTTTGCTAAAGCTGGTTGGATAAAAAATAAGCAAGGAATTTTAGAAAAAGATGGAAAGCCTTTTTCTTTTACTATTTTAGTAAATCAAGGAAATAAAGAAAGAGAAAATGTTTTACTTGTATTACAACAATATTGGAAAAAACTTGGTATTGAAATAAAAATCCGTACGGTGGAGTGGGCAACTTTTATTAATGAATTTGTTCTAAAAGGACAATATGACGCTGTTATTTTAGCTTGGAATATTTTAGAAGACCCTGATATTTATGATGTATGGCATTCTTCAGCAATAAAACCAAATGGATTAAATTTTGTGCATTTTAAAAATGATGAAGTTGATAGACTTTTAGAAAAAGGCAGAGAAACAACAGATAGAACAGAAAGAAAAAAATATTATGATAGATTACAAGAAATTTTACATGAAGAACAACCATATTTATTTTTGTATGTTCCATATTCTTTGCCTATGGTGCAAAAACGTTTTCAAGGTATAGATCCAGCTATTTCTGGTATTACGCATAATATGGAAAAATGGTGGTTACCAAACTTTTTACAATAGATTTTGGGGAATTTTTTTTAAGGGGGAGGACTTTTTATAAAAAGTCCTCCCCTTTAGAAACCCCCTTTCAAAAATTTCTTTATAGTTAGATATATTTAAA
>JAHHTE010000015.1 GCA_020024815.1 Mailhella sp. | reverse complement strand
CCATAAGGGACTTCGTGTCATTAAAATTTCATAAAATAATGATTATTCAGCAGAAGTGCCGATAGCATTAACAGCTTTAGCTAAGCGAGAAACTTTACGTGCAGCTTTTTTCCAGTGAATAACGCCTTTGCTTGCACTTTTATCAAGAGCAACAGTAGCACCTTTTAATGCTTCTTGAGCAGCAGCTTTATCACCATTCATAATAGCAGTACGTACGACTTTTACAAGGTTTTTCATACGAGTACGTGCAGCACGGTTACGAGCGTTACGTTTTACGCTTTGTTTATGACGCTTAATAGCAGATTTATGATTAGCCACGAAATCCTCCAAAACGGAATATATCCATTAAAATGTTATTAAAATCTCTTGTGAGAAATTTTTGTATACATATTATGCTAAATTGTCAAGTAAATTACCTTGATATTTTTTATTTATACTTATTTTTAACAAATTAGAGAAACAAAAACCTATGCAAAAAACTTTTGGATTAAAAAATTTTGAGGGAAAAGTTTGAGAGAGGAACTTTTTCAAAAGTTCTCCTCTCAAAAAACTATTTAAAAATACACTTAACAATTTCAAAATTATATTTGTAAATTAGCAAAATCTGCAATTCTTCCTATACGACTCATTAAGGCATAAAGCATATTCATACGATTTTCACGAACTTTTTTATCTTCAGCCATAACCATAACATTTTCAAAAAATGCATCAATCAAAGGACGAAGCTCTGCAACGCTATTCATAATTTCTATATAACCATGAGTATTAAATTTTGCTTCAAAAGTATCTACAAATTTATCAATAGCAGTAGCAAGAGCTTTTTCAGCATCATTTTCAAATAATTCAGCTTGATAAATACCAGAAAGTTTATTTTCTGCTTTTGCTAAAATATTTGTCATACGTTTTAATGTTTGAGCATTGTTTGTAAAGTCATCTTTAGTCATAAAAGATTTCAATGCATTTAAACGTTTTTCTGTTGCCCATACAAAGTCAGATTCTAATTTTCCATCAATATTTTTGCCATTCATAACAGCATCAACAACTAATGTTTCAGAACCTTCACCAACAAAATAGTGTTTTAAACGAGCATTACAAAATTCTAAAAGTTTTTCTAAGGTCTCTTCTTTGCTTAATTTCCATTTAATGTCAGGTGCATAGTAAGAATATGCTTTTTCAAATAATTCAGATAAAGGAATTTCATAACCAAATTCTAGTAAAATTCTTGAAATACCTAAAGTTGCACGGCGTAAAGCATAAGGATCAGCAGTACCTGTTGGAATATTTCCTAAACCAAAGCAACCCACTAAAGTATCAAGTTTATCAGCTAAAGAAACGCAAGCACCTAAATCACTCATAGGTAACATACTATCAGGTCCAGTTGGCAAATATTGCTCACGTAAAGCCATAGCAAAAGGTGGTTCCCAACCATCTTTTAAAGCATAGATACTGCCCATCACCCCTTGTAATGTATCAAATTCACCAACCATTTTTGACATAAGATCAGCTTTGCACCAGCGTCCTGCTCTTTGTGCTAAAAGTACACCATTGTCTAAATGGTCTCCACCACGTAAATCAACTTTTTCACCAAGCCAACCACAAAGTTGTTCAAGTCTACGACTCTTATCGCCCATAGAACCTAAAGGTCCTAAGAAAATAACATGGTCAAGCATTTCTACCCATTTTTCAAAGCCATCTTTAAGGTCTTCTTTCCAATAAAAACGAGCATCTTCTAATCTAGCTCGAACTACTCTTTCCCAACCTTCACGAACAACTTCAATATTTTCAGGTTCAACATTTAAAACAGTTAAAAATTTTGGTAATAATTTTCTTGATGAATCTTGAATACCAAAACATTTTTGGTGGTGTTCAATAGTTGTTAAAATAACTTCTTTTGGTAATTCAAGGAAACTTTCGTCAAAACTACAAATAAGAGGAACGGGAATTTCAACTAAACCTTGAACTTCATCAAGCAATTCATCTTCCCAAATAATTCTTGCACCTTCTTTTAATTCGGCTGCAAGCATATTTCCTTTATCAACAATAATATCACGGCGTTTTTGTGCATCACAAACAATTTTAGACTGTGCAGCTAAAATATCTTCTAAATCATCAGCACTTCCTACAACAAAAGGTCCTGCTCCATGAATTCTATGTCCAAAGGTTTGATTGGAAGAAGTAATATCTCCAACAGTAAAAGTAATAGGTAAATTATCAAATAATGCTAAAATCCATTGCAAAGGACGAGCATAAGCAAAAGTTTCTTCTCCCCAACGCATACGTTTTGGAAAAGGTAATGCACTAATAATTTGAGGGCAAATTTCTTTTAAAACAGCTTCAGCAGTCTTTCCACCTGTTTGCTTATTAACTGCAATATATTCACCTTTTTCAGTTGTTTTACGAATAATATTTTCTTCGCTAGCACCTTGACCACGAATAAAACCTTGCCCTGCTTTTGTAAGTTTTCCTTCTTTATCAAAAGCAATGGAAACAGCAGGCCCCATAACCAATTCTTCATGTAAAGGTTGAACTTTTTCTAAACCAAAAACATGTAAAATAGCACGTCTTGGGGTACTATGTGCTTCAATTTTATCAAAACCCAAACGACTTTCGTTTAATAAAGTAGTAAAACGTTGTACAAGCTCATTTTCTGTTGATGTTAAAAAGCGAGCAGGAATTTCCTCTGTACCAATTTCTAAAACAAAATGACTCATATATTCCCCTAACTACTTATTAATTTTATTAAGTAATGGATAATTTAACGCTTTTCTTTGTTCTACATAAAGACGAGAAATACCAGAAGCTAATGCTCTTACTCTACCAATATATCCAGCTCTTTCTGTAATAGAAATTGCATTTCGTGCATCAAGTAAATTAAATGTATGTGAACATTTCATACAATAATCATAGGCAGGTAAAGGCAATCCACATTCAATAAGTTTATTACATTCTTTTTCAAAATCATTAAAATGTTGTAAATGCATTTCAGCATTACTTTCTTCAAAATTATAACGTGATTGCTCAACTTCGTTTTGATGATATACTTGACCATATGTTACATGGTCATTCCACATAATATCATATACATTATCTTTATCTTGCAAATACATAGTAAGGCGTTCAAGACCATAGGTAATTTCAACACTAACAGGGTGTAAATCAATACCCCCTACTTGTTGGAAGTACGTAAATTGTGTTACTTCCATACCATTAAGCCATACTTCCCAACCAAGTCCCCAAGCTCCTAATGTTGGGCTTTCCCAGTCATCTTCAACAAAACGAATATCATGTTTAGTTGGATCAAGATTTAATGCTTTCAAACTTCCAAGATATAATTCTTGAATATTTTTAGGAGAAGGCTTCATAATTACTTGGAACTGAAAATAGTGCTGTAAACGGTTTGGATTATCCCCATAACGCCCATCAGTGGGACGGCGAGAAGGTTCAACATAAGCAGCTTTCCAAGGTTCAGGACCTAATACTCTTAAAAAAGTTGAGGGGTTAAAAGTTCCTGCACCACATTCAATATCCATAGGTTGCACCACAGCACAACCTTGTTTAGCCCAATAATTTTGTAATGTTAAAATAACATCTTGAAAATTCATACTTCTCTCCTACGATCTAAGCAAAATCCAATTAAGCTAAGCTTCTTCTAAAATTACCGTCATTCCATTCAAGTCCAACGTGATAACGGAT
Organism: Mailhella sp.; assembly: GCA_020024815.1. Classification (GTDB taxonomy): domain Bacteria; phylum Desulfobacterota; class Desulfovibrionia; order Desulfovibrionales; family Desulfovibrionaceae; genus Taurinivorans. The sequence continues at coordinate 18,870 of JAHHTE010000015.1, read as the reverse complement.
ATGAGAATCTATAATTCTTGCAAGTTCACGCCAAATCGCTGAATCATTATTATTTAAATTCCAGTATTCGGGAGAATAATCTTGAATATTAGCAAGAATGTCAAGTGTTTCTTTTGAGGCTATCAACCCCATACTTCCAAGTGGCTTACAAGTTTTACAGGTAAAATACCCTTCAGAAACTAAAAAAACAGAAGTATCATTTAATGCTTTTCCACACCGCTGACAAAAATGTGGATCTAATAAATATCCCTGTTCAGCTACTATACGTAAACGAAACAATAATGGCAACATTGGAAGAGCATTTTCTTCTGAATTTAATAAAAAAAGCATGGATTTTGTCAAATGAAAGATTTTTTCAGAATCATCAGGAGTTACCCCCAACGCCTCAACAAATCGAATACAGTTGGTAGCCATGCCTTGTTTTTTAAAGTTTATTCTTAATGCATTATATTGATCTAAAAGAGTTGTTTCCTGTAAATTTAAAAATTGTCCATTTTTAGAACTTACAACTCTTGCAGATATAAAATTATAGTTATCAAGGCAACCACTAAAACGTCTTCTACTTTTACTACCACCAAAAGCAAAAACCGTGATTATACCATGATGTAAGGTTAAAATTTTTACCCATAAATCTGTTTCACGAAATTTACCAACTCGTAAAACAATACCACTATCATTAAATTCCACAATATACTCTTAATCTAATTGCATAGCACGTTTTAAAGCGACAGTACCTGTACGAGCTATTTCCTTAATTCCAAAACGACTTAATAAATTTAAAATTGCTTGCAATTTATCATAAGTACCAGTTGCCTCAATAGTAAATTCATTAATACTAACATCAATAACTTTACAACGGAAAATATCTACAATACGCAAAATTTCTTCACGTTTTGCTTCTTCTGCATTAACTTTTACAAGCATCATCTCCCGTTCTACATGTGAATGTTCTTCAAAATCAACAACCTTAATAACAATAACAAGCTTACGTAATTGTTTAATTATTTGCTCAACAATTTGCTCATCACCATAGGTTGTTACTGTCATGTGAGAAACACCTTCTTCCATAGCAGGAGCAACATTTAAAGACTCAATATTAAAACCACGACCACTAAAAAGCCCTGAAACTCTTGAAAGTACCCCTGGTTCATTTTCAACTAAAATAGATAATACTCTACGCATAACATCTCCTAAACTAAAAGCATATCATCAAGGGCTGCACCAGCAGGAACCATTGGGTAAACATTTTCTTCTCTTTCAACCATTATATCAATAATTGCTGCTTTTTTAGAAGAAAGAGCTTGTGGTAAAATTGTTGAAAGTTCTTCTTTACTTGTAATTCTATAACCTTCTGCTCCATAAGATTCTGCTAATTTAACAAAATCAGGTTGTGCCATCATATCTGTATAACTATAATTTTTTTCATAGAAAAATTCTTGCCATTGGCGAACCATACCTAAGTATTTATTATTCAAAATCAAAATTTTTATAGGTAAATCATTTGCAACAGCAGTCATAAGCTCTTGGATATTCATTTGAATTGATCCATCACCAGCTACATCAATAACTGTTTTATCAGGATAAGCAATTTGTGCTCCAATAGCAGCAGGCAAGCCATATCCCATTGTTCCCAATCCACCAGAAGTGATAAGTGTTCTTGGTTTTTTAAATGCTAAAAATTGTGCTGCCCACATTTGATTTTGTCCAACTTCAGTTGTAATAATGTATTCATCATTTAAAATATGTCGAACAGCTTCCAATATTTGTTGTGGACGCAAAGCATCTTTTTGTGCAAGATAATAAAGTGGGTGAGCTTTTCTCCAGCCATAAAGAACATCAAGCCAAGATTGATGTTTTTCTTTAAAATTAATTGGATTTGCTTCCACTTTACTTGCTAAAATTTCTTTAAGCTCTTGTAATGCTGGTAAAATATGCCCAACAACTGGAACATCTACTTCAACATTTTTTCTAATAGATGTTGGGTCAATATCAATATGTACTATTTTGGCTTTTTTACCAAACTTATCAAGACGACCTGTTACACGGTCATCAAAACGACAACCAATAGCAATAATTAAATCTGCATTATTAATCGCTTTATTAGCTGTATACGTTCCATGCATACCAAGCATACCAATATAAAGTGGATTTTCTGTGGATACAGCTCCAAGTCCCATAAGTGTTGCTGTGGCAGGAATTTTATATGTTTCAATAAATTCTGTTAAAAGTTCAGATGTATTTGATGAGATTACACCCCCTCCAGCAATAACAACAGGACTATTTGATTCAAAAATTAAATCTGCAACACGGCGTAATTGATTTAAATTAGGCTTATACGTTGGGTTATATGTACGCATATGAACTTCTTCAGGCCATACAAATTCAACTTTTTTAGTCATTAAATCTTTTGGAAAATCAACAAGAACAGGACCAGGTCTTCCTGATCTTGCTAAATGAAAAGCTTCTCGTATAATTCTTGTAAGTTGAGAAAGGTCTTTTACTAAATAATTATGTTTTGTACAAGGACGTGTAATACCTACAATATCAACTTCTTGGAACGCATCATTACCAATTAAATGCGTATGTACTTGCCCTGTAATACAAACCATAGGAATAGAATCAGCATACGCAGTTGCCAATCCTGTTACCGTATTTGTTGCACCAGGTCCACTGGTTGCTATGCATACGCCTACTTTACCAGAAGCTCTTGCATATCCATCAGCAGCATGAGCTGCACCTTGTTCATGTCGAACAAGAATATGTTTTATTTGTGGGTGATTTGTAATTTCATGGTAAAGGTCTAGGACAGCTCCTCCAGGATAACCAAAAACTACGTCTACACCTTCTCGTTTCAAACATTCCATTAATATTTGAGCACCTGTCATTTCCATATACTTACCTCTACCATTAAAATTCTTTCACTTATGTGAATAATACAAAGTATTATATGCTTAAAATATAACAAAAAACAACACTTTTTTTAAGTGTTGTTTTTTACAATTTTTCTAATTTTATTAGATTGTTATACTATTAAATTTCAGCTTTAGCTTCAACTAATTTTAACAAAAGTGTTTTTACTTCTAATTTTTCTTTTTTGTAAATTTTTAGATCCATTTCATCTTGGGGAGAATGATAAGCTTTTGCTTCTAATTTTTGAACTATTTTCTTTAATGTTGTGTGTTTTTCCCATAGTTCATTAACTTGAGGATCGCTTTTAGCGAGTTCTTCTATTGCTAAAAGTTCTTCTGTTTGCATAGCATACTCCTTGGTTAAAGGGTTATACCTTTAATGAAATTGCTAAATCATAAAGGCTACCAATTACTATACCATCAAATAACTGTAAACCAATGATTAATAAAATTGGAGATAAATCCAATCCACCAATCATAACAAATGGAAACCATTTTCGTATTCTATATAATACAGGCTCTGTTAAACCTGTTATAACACGTACAATAGGATTATATGGATCAGCATTTACCCATGATAAAATACAAGATACAAAAACTACAAAAGAATAAATTGTAATAAGTGAACCTAAAATTTGTCCTACTGTTAATAAGATATTACCAATCACAAACATTATAACTCCGTATAATTTTAATTAACAATATACACTATATATAACTTGCGTCAACTTTTCTATGAACAAATACAGCGTAAAGATTTTAATCCTTCAGAAAATAATATATCTGCTTTATTTGGTGGATATAATTCAATAACAAAACCTACACCAAAAACAGGGTGTTCAACAAATTCATCTCTTGTTAATGTTATGTCCATGCTATATGTTTTAGCATTATTAGAATAACTTACCATTCTATCTTTCCATATAGCTTGCATATCTTCTAATTGTTTTATATTTGCTTTTTCTGATTTTGTGCTACTTACTTTTTTTACAGCTTTTACCGTAGGTTCTTTAACTTCATTCATACGTTTAGCACGTTGTTTGCTTTCTTGTACAGCAACAGATCGCTCTTCTCCTGCTCTTACACGAACAGTTTTAGCTTCAACAACTTCTTTTTTCTTCGCTGGCTCGTGATATTTATGTACGCTTTTACAAGCACAACATTCAACTTTAGCAATTTCTCCATTCATTATAGCAACAACAATATGTCCTGTCATATCCTTGCATCGTGTACAACGAGCATTAATTCTATCACCAGCAGCAGCCATTAATATAACCTCACATATAAATTTAAAATGTAGTATAAATGTGTTTAGAAAAAAACACAAATAAAATTATTTTGTTAAAACAAAAGTCCATTTGCAAAAATAATGTTCTAATAAATTACAAAATTCATATAAAATAATTCCAAAAAAACAAAGAGATAAAATACCACTAAACATTGGTAATGTATCTCCTCTACCCCATGAATCCATAATTAAAAACCCTAAACCTTCTTGTGTGGCAAAAGATTCTGCCATAAATAAAACGGCAATGGCAGTTCCTGACGCTATTTTTAACGCTGTTAATGCTGATGGTAAAGAAGCAGGGATAAGTAAATGAAAAAGTTTTTCTTTTCGAAAATGTCTTCTTTTTTTATTATTTTCTTCATAGATAGGTAATAATGATTTAAAGGAATCAAAATATTTTTTATCAATACTAAGCACACTTGCTCTTGTTACTACTAAAATTTGGTATAATACTGTTAACGATATTAATAAAATTCTTGAAACATCACCTATACCAAGTAACATAAAAAATAATGGTAAAAAAACAATTTTAGGAATTGGATATGTAAGAAAAATAAAAGGAGAAAAACATACATCAAATTTTTTCTTATATCCCATATACATTCCTAAAGGAAAACCAATACTAAAAGCAATACAAAGAGCTATAATAACTCGATAAAAACTTGAAAAAGCATGTATCCAATATTCTTTTGTTTGCAAAAAAGAAAACATATAATTAAGCACATTTAAAGGTTTTGGTAAAATAAACTCACCAAAATATATTGCTCCAATATGCCAAATAATTCCCAATATAATTATTGTATAACTATAACGAAAAAAAACACTATTTTTCATGATTATAAAACTATTGCTTTTTGAATTTTCTTACATAATTCAAAAAATTCAGGTTTTTCACGCATGGCATTTTCTCCAAAATATGGATTTTCAAAATGCGTATATTGTATTTTTTTATCTTCAGAATATTTTTCAAGTGCTAAAATATTTTTTCCTAAGTATACAGCTTCACTAACACTATGTGTAACAAGAACAAAAGTAAAAGTATGTTTTTTCCACAATTCTAAAATTACATTTTGTAAATATTCACGATTAATTGCATCAACACTTGATAGTGGTTCATCTAATAAAATTATTTCAGGATCAGAAATTAAGGCTCTCCCCAGAGCCAAACGTTGTTTTTGCCCTCCTGATAATTCACTTGGAAAACGCTTTTCCATTCCTTGTAAACCTAACTCAAAAAACATTTGATTAACTTTAAATTCTCTTTCTTTCTTTGATAAACCTAACAAAAGCAAAGGCAAAGCAAGATTTTCATCAGCTCTTTTCCATGGAAATAATCCATAATCTTGCAAAACATAAGAAACTCGTGGAAATCTTTTATTTTCTTGAAAAAAATCATTACCTCTTTTAGTAGTAAAAGTTATTTTTCCATTATAATCTTTTGCAATATGAGCTAATAAAGATAAAAGTGTACTTTTTCCACACCCAGAAGGACCAATAATTGATAAACTTTGCCCTGCTTCCACAACAAAAGAAATATCATTTAACACAATGTTTTCTTGATAATGCTTTTGTAAATTTTGTACGTTAATACCTGCTATACAAGAAGAATTTTGTATATCCATCATAAATATTTATACACCAACATATAAAAAAATTAATGGGAGAACATTCTCCCCCATTATTTATAATAAATCAACTACTAGTTAAATTGAGGAATAATTAATTTATAATCAGGTTCTTCTTTTATAAGATTACGTTTTTTTAACCATGAAAAATAGGATTTTATTTCTTCTTCATTTGGAATATAAAGCGGAGTATTTTCTTTATCAAAGCTTATCATTTTATAAAAACTTAAAGCATCACTTGAAAGAAGTTTTTTCTCCACCATCATTTGCTTATATTTTTCAGGACTAGCATTTACTAAGTTACTTGCTTCATCCAAAGCAAGACGAATTGCATTATAATTTTCTTTTGTTAGTTTCTTTTGTGAAAAACTTATTACTGCCAATGGCATACGTAAATTAGTATCATCTAAAATTACTTTTGCTCCACGAGCTTCTAAAGTGCTTACAAGTGGTTCAGGCAAAAGTGCCATATCAAGTTGTCCTGCCATTAATAATTGCAAACGCATTGCAATAGAACGAATATCTTCCCTTTCTACATAATCATCAGATAAATTACGACTTTCTAAAAATTGTGTTAATAAATAATCAACAATAGTATCTTTACCTATTGCAACTTTTTTTCCTTGAATATCTTCAATATTATTAATTTCTTTTTTAGGAGAAACAACTAATCCAAAATGTCTTTGATTTGGACGAGCATAAGAAGTTGTTGCTATAATAGTTTGTGGATTTCCTGATACATGTTGCAAAGTTGCATTTATAACACATGTAAAAATTCCATCAATAGAACCAGAACGCATTGCTGCACCCATTTCAATAGCACTTTGAAAAGGAACTATTTCCACAGAAAGTCCTTGCTTTTGAAATAGCTTTTCCTCTTGTGCTACATATAAAAGAATTGAATCAGCAGCTGGCATTGTACCTACTTTAATAACATCATTTGCATTTGCAATTGATGTAAATCCTAGTAACATCAATAAACTAATAAAAATTTTTTTCATATTAACCTCAAAAAATGTAGTAAAAATATAATTCATTATCTACATTTTGCCAATATAAAAATATATCTTATTATATGTTACTTTAAAGTATATTAGTAAGAAATATAAATTTTATAATTTTCTTTCCTAATTAATAATATATACTTTATAAACAAAAAAGATTATTCTCAAAAAAATTTAAAAAAGGATTAATTATGAAACATATTTTTAAAAGTATTTTTTGCTTATTATGTATAAGTTTATTTGTTTCAACAAGTTATGCAAATACATATAAAAACAATGAAGATGCATTTAAAGCAATTGATAATAATTATAAAGCAATGATTGGACAAATGCTTATGATTGGCATGAGAGGACAAAGTCTTTCAGAAGATCAAGAAGTGCAAAAAATGTTAGAACAAGGTAAAGTTGGAGGTGTTATTTTATTTTATTCACATGGAGATTTAACTCCTTATAACCTTGCAAATAAAACACAAATTCAAAAACTTATCCAAGAATTAAAAAATACAAGTAAATATCCTTTATTTGTTGCAGTTGACCAAGAAGGTGGAAAAGTGCAACGCTTAAGCCGTAAAAATGGTTTTAAAGATTATCCTACTGCATTAAGCTTAGGAAAAAAAGATAGCAAAAATACTTATGAAACAGCTAAACAAATAGCTTTAGAATTAAAAGAATGTGGTTTCAATGTAAATTTTGCTCCAAGTGTAGATATTCATAATCCAAAATCTCCTGCCATTGGAGCAAAAGAAAGAGCATTTAGCCCTATTGCAATGGAAGTTATCGAACATGCATACGCTTATGCAAAAGCAATGAAAAAAACAAACATTATTCCTACATTAAAACATTTTCCAGGACATGGAAATGCATTAAAAGATAGCCATTTAGGATTTACTGACATAACAAGCACATGGCAAGAAAAAGAACTTATTCCCTATAAACGCTTTATTGAAAAAGAATATAACGGAATGATAATGGTAGCTCATGTATACCATAAACAAATTGATGATAAACCTGCAAGCCTTTCTCATAACGCCATTACAATGCTTCTTCGTAATCGCCTAAAATTCAATGGTGTTGTTATAACTGATGATATGCAAATGGGTGCAATTAATAAACATTATTCATTAAAAGATAGTATTTACCTTGCTATCCAAGCAGGAAATGATATTTTACTTTTTAGTAATAATTTCAAATACGACCCAAAACTTCCTGAAAAAGTTTACACCTGTATTGTCGAACTTGTAAATGAAGGAAAAATTAGTAAACAAAGAATTCAAGAATCTTGGAAAAGAATACGTAAAATGAAAACTGAATATATGTTATAATAAGAAATATTTCTTTGAGAAGAGAACTTTTGAAAAGTTCTCCTCTCAAAATTTTCCTTCAAAAATTTTTAATTAAAATTATATATTAATAATTATTTATAATCTATATATTGATATTATATAAGATTTATATATAATATTTCTAATAAAAAATAGAATTTCAATTATATTATATACATTTATATTAAAATAAATAAGTTAATAAACAGGTATTATTATGTCAACATTAAATCATATAATAACACATGAAGATCAAGAAAAAAATTTAATGATTTTTGATTGTATAAAAAATGCAGCAGAACTAACACACGCTTTGCGACATTCTATAAAAAAAACATCAGAAGCAATTTCTGCTATTAATTCAAATGAGAAAGAAACAAAATGGACTACTTTACAAAAATACCTAAATGAATACGCCTCTTTTATTAATAATACTGTAAAGATTACAGGAATACAAGTATTCCCCATAACTAAAGAATATTACGATAATCTTAGCTTAGACGATCTAAATCAACAATTACAAATAGTAATTGGAATTGTTTATTTCAAAGAAGCATTATATTCAACAGCAAAAGAAGCATTTAAACAATGTTTAGAGAAACTACTTAGCAAACACAATATATTTCTCAACGAATTACTATCCTTACTTTAATTTGTTCGTAATAAAATCTTCTTGCTTTTATTATTTTTTATTTGGACAATAATACTACTGTCTCAACATGAGGAGTATGAGGGAATAAGTCAACAGGTTGTACTATGCAAAGTTGATATTTTTCTGATAACAGGGCTAAATCTCTTGCTAAAGTTGCTGGATTACAAGAAACATAAATAATATGTTCTGGTAAATATTTTAATATTGCTTGAATAGCTTGTTCTTCTACCCCAGCACGTGGAGGATCTAAAACCAATACATTAGGCAAACTAAAACGTTTAAAATATTGCTCTAATTTTTTAGCACTATTCACTTCAAATCTTGCAAAATCACAAGATGAGTTTATAGCATTTTGTTTTGCTAATTGTATGGCTTGGTCTACAACTTCTACACCTAATAAAAAAGGCTTTTTATATTGTGTTACACAAAAAGGAATATTTTTTTCATATATAGAATTTTGCTTTTCATTATATTTCAATAAATTTGCTAAAGATAAACCAATAGATCCCAAACCACAATAAATATCCCATAACTGCCCATTTTCTTTAGGTAAAACCAAAGAAGCCAATTCATAAACCACAGAATATAAAATTTCTGTCATTTGCGTATTTACTTGAAAAAAAGCTGTATTTCCTAAAGAAAAAGATTTTTTTTGTTCTTTTATATGTAAATTTTCAAAAAGTTCTGTATTTCCATAAAGTTTTATAATTTCTTCACCATAGGCAACATCAAAAGAACTTTTACGTATACTATGAATTAATCCTTTAATTAAAGGCTTTATTTTTTCATAGCATAAAACAATAAGATTTTGCTCTATTTCTTTATTTTTTGAAAAAGGATATGTAATAAGTTCAAGTGTCCATTCATTATTAAAATTACGTAACACTGCAAATCGCAAAAATTTTTCTGAATAATCTTTTGTTACATTTCTTAAGATAGAAAGAATTTCCATAGCTTTCTTATCCATAAGCATACAATCTGTAATTTCTATAATTTCATGGCTATTTTTTTTATGTAATCCCACCTTTTGCTTTCCATTTTCACAAGAAAACGCAAATTCCATTTTATTTCTATATGCTGTAATCTTAGAAAATTGACAATTTAAAGGTGTTAAAATAGGAAATATTTTTTGCTGTAAATATTCTTGAGAAAAATTACCAATTCTTTGTAATGAATTTAAAACAATATGCTCTTTTTCTTTTGCTTGCACTGGATACTCTAATAATTGCCAAGCACACCCCCCACATTCTAAAAAATGAGAACAAATTCCTTTTGTTACAAAGTTTTCTTGTTCTAAAACTTGTTCACATTGAGCTTCAATATATTTTTTTTTCTTTTTTATAATTTTTGCTTGAACAGTTTGCCCCATAACTGCATTTTCAACAAAAACAGCTATGCCCTTTTCTTTGCCATTTTCATAGCGTCCAATGGCTCGCCCGTCATGGCTCATACTATGCAAACGTACAATAATTCTTTCTTCCATAATATCCACAGGTTATTTTTTCTTTTTTGAGAGGGGAACTTTTGAAAAAGTTTCCCCTCTCAAACTCTCCCTTCAAAACTTTTTAATATAAAATCTCTTTTGTGTACAAAAGAGATTTTATTTTTCTCGACATTATATTGATATATTCATAATGAAAAAGTATTATTAAATATAGTTACAATACAATTAACTAAAAATAGTTACTAAATAAAATAAATAACTTTTCTATTTTTGAAAAATTTTTTGCCAATGCCTAACATTGGCAAATTTATTGAAACTTGTTTCAATAAATTTGCCTGATTGAGGGGGGTTGGGGGAAATCATTTCCCCCAAAAAAATAAAAATTTAGGCAAAATTATTTTAAAAGCTAAAAATTATAAAATATATTGGCTTAAGTCTTTATCTTCGCGAACATCTTCTAAATGTTCATTAACATATTCTTTAGTTACAACAATATGTTGATATTTTCTTTCAGGAGCTTCAAAAGAAATATCAGCTAAGATTTTTTCTAATATTGTATATAATCGTCTTGCCCCAATATTTTCAGATTGAGCATTAATTTCTTCTGCAAAACTTGCAATTTCAAGCAAACCATCTTCAGTAAAAGAGAGTTGCACATCTTCAGTTTGCAATAAAGCTACATATTGCTTTTGTAAAGAATTATCAGGTTCTGTAAGAATTTTATAAAATTCATCTTTTCCAAGTGCTTGTAATTCCACACGCAAAGGAAAACGTCCTTGTAATTCTGGAATTAAATCAGAAGGTTTACTAAAATGAAAAGCTCCTGCTGCAATAAATAAAATATGATCTGTTTTAATCATACCATATTTTGTATTTACAGTGCTTCCTTCAACAATAGGAAGTAAATCCCTTTGCACTCCCTCACGAGAAACATCAGAATTTCTTTGAGAACTTGCAGAGCTTGCTACTTTATCAATTTCATCAATAAAAACAATACCGCTTTGTTCTACACGTTCTTTTGCAATTTCAATAAGTTTATCATCATCAATAAGCTTATCAGATTCTTGTTGTAATAAAATTTTATATGCAGCTTTTGTTTTTAAACGCTTTTTATTTGTTTTACTTGGAGAAATTTTTCCCATTAATGTTTTGATTTGATCACCAATTTGATCCATACCTGGCATTGCAAACATATCAATTTGAGGAGAAGTTTCTTTTACTTCCACTTCTACCTCATGATTATCTAAATGTCCTAAATGCCAAAGGTTACGCAATTTTTCTCTTGTACTTTCGCGACTACTTCCATCACTAGAAGGACTATGAGGTAATAATAAATCAAGCAAACGTTCTTCTGCTGCTTTTTCTGCTTGTTCTTTTACTTTTTCATTTTCTTCATCACGAATAAGTTTAATACCAATATCAAGTAAATCTCGGATCATAGATTCTACATCACGACCAACATAACCTACTTCTGTATATTTTGTTGCTTCAACTTTTACAAAAGGAGCACCTGTAAGTTTTGCTAAACGGCGAGCTATTTCAGTTTTCCCTACCCCAGTAGGTCCCATTAAAATAATATTTTTTGGAGCTATTTCATCACGCATTTCAGGAGAAAGTTTTTGTCTTCTCCATCTATTTCGTACAGCAATAGCAACCATTTTTTTTGCTTGTTCTTGCCCAATAATATATTTATCTAATTCAGCTACAATTTCTCTAGGGGTTGAATCTCTCATACATAAATCCTTATAATAAATCGTTTATATTATTAAAAATACTTCCTAAATCATTTGCTTTAAATATACATTCTTCATCTATATATGTTGAAGAAGCATTAATAATACCAAGCTTTCCGCCGTTTCTATGGCAAATCGCAGGAATACTTGCAGCAGGATAAACAGTTAAACTTGTTCCAAGTACAAGTAAAAAATCAGCTTTATTTGTATGATATTCTGCCATATCAAGAGCTTTTTCTGGCAATCCTTCTCCAAAAAATACAATTTCAGGTTTTATAATTCCACCACATTTTGGACAATGCGGAACATTTTGTTCATATATCATTTTTAATACAGTATCAAAATCAAAATTTTCATGGCAAGACATGCAATAATGTGTCATTGGTGAGCCATGTAATTCAAAAACTTCTTTTGAACCTGCTTTTTGATGTAATAAATCAATATTTTGTGTAATTACAGCCTTTAAAAATCCTTTTGTTTCCAATTTTGCTAAAATTTCATGCACAATATTTGGACGAGCTGCTTTATCATATAAAAAATCACGAGTGTTAATGTAATAATAGCTAGGATCTTTTCTAAAATAATTAATATCAAAAAGCTTATTTGCATCAATATCTTTTCTTGAATACAAACCACCAACACCACGAAAATCTGGAATACCCGACAAAGTAGAAATACCAGCACCTGTTAACACAACAAAATGCTTAGCATTATTAATAATCTCAAGTAATTCTTGTGCTTTTTTTAAATTATCCATAATTACCACCAACCTTATAAAAAAAGAATACATTATTTTTATTCACTTAGCAATAAAGCAATTTTGTTTAACATTAATTTGTTGACACAAAACAACTTAATTGGTAATTGAGAAAAACAAGATAATTACTTTTATGTTTGGATTAGCTATGAAAAAAAAACAAATTCCAGTTGAAAACACAACTGACCAGCGTAAACTAAAAGGTCAAGCAACAAGAGAAAAACTTGTTATTGAAGCAATTAGACTTTTTGGTCAATTAGGTTACAAAGCCACAAACACAAGAGCATTAGCAGATGCCGCTCAATGTAATTTAGGTCTTATCACATTTCACTTTGGTGGTAAACAAGGTCTTTATGAAGCAGCTATTGAAAGAGTCAAACGACGCCTTATTGAAATGCTTGGACCTTCTATTGATAATCTAACAACCTTAGAACAATCAGATTTACAAGCAAAAGAATTATTTAAAGCACTTACAGAAGAAATTAATACTCTTGCTATAAAATTTATTGGAATGGAACAAGTAGCAGGCTATGCTCTTTTATTACTCCAAGATATAAATGAAAAAAATTCTGATGGAGTAAGTGGATATAAAGAAGTTTTTATGCCCCTTATCCAAAATATTGAAAAAATTATTAATAAAGCAACGAATAATGCTAATCCTATGCGTGCAAGATTAAGTGCGTTTTTAATTATTAATGCTACACTTGGCTTTTTGCGTGATTATCCTATTTTCTATCCAAAAACACATAATAACACAATAGAACAACCTTCTATTTCTTATCTTATGAATTTACTTTCCCAACATTTAGTAGGCGAATATTCAGCATATTTCAAATAATATATTTTAACATAAATAATAAAAAAAGCGACCTCATATAAGATCGCTTTTTTTATATATATTTGTACTAATAATAACTAGTTATTAGCTCCAAACCATTTTTCAAGAATTTCTTTTTCTTTTCCATTAGCTTTAATAGCTTTATAACCAGCACTAAGCTTATCCATAAGAGCTGCATTTTCTTTTAAAACTAAGAAACCAAAAACTTCTGGAACATCGCTACTAAAAGCAATTTTCATTTTGTTTTGATACCCTTCTTTACGAGAAGAATAGTATTTTGCAACTGGGTCATCGCACATTACAGCATCAATACGACCATTTACCAAATCTTCAAGAGCAAGACCAACTTCATCATAAGTTACAATTTGATAATCAGCATCAATTTTCTTTAAAGCTTCAATAGCAGTTGTACCAATTTGAATACCAATACGTTTTCCATTAAGATCTTTTGGTTCTTTAATTGTGCTTTCTACTGGAACAACTAAAGCTTGATACATTTCATATACTGGTTCAGAAAAAAGATATTTCTTTTTACGAGCATCAGTAATAGTTACGCAAGAAGCAATTACATCAGCATTTTTAGATTCAATTTCACCAAAAATACCTTCCCATGCTGCATTTTTCCAAGAAGATTTTAAACCAGCTTCTGCTGCAATAGCGTCAAGAAGATCAACTTCAAAGCCAACGATTTTTTTATCCATGTCAATAAATTGCATTGGAGGCCAAGTTGGATTTGTAGCAATAACTATTGAATCATCAGCAGCTTGTGCTTGTCCAACAATTAATGATAATGCAAGTAACATAGAAGATAAAATCTTTTTCATTTCTACTCCACAACAATTAGAATTTTTACAAAAATTTTTCAAAAGAAAAATCACCTTAAACCTAAGGTGATTAATAGTATATAATTTTTATAATGTCTATAAAATCAATTATATTTTTAATAATAAAATTCAAAAAGATAACAATGTTATCTCATATTTATTTTATTTCAATCTTATTGAATCCATAATTTTCACAAAATCTTCACTTTCACCAATACCTGATTGTGTTGCAACAAAATTAGGATTCTTTTTATACAAGGAAACAAGTGTCCAAGCCATTTTATCACCATGAAAATATTCAAAATAAAAAATAGTATCTGTACGTTTTTGGAAATTATATCCACCATAAGCTTTCATTAAAGCTCGTGCATATTCTTCTATTTTTACACTATACACAGAAATTTTTTTATAAATAAATTTTGCTTTTTTATCTTCAGTTTCTACTGCTACAATAGTATCCGTTGCTTCAGCAACAACCCAGTCAAGAGGTAGTGTTATTTTCATTAAAGGTAAATCTTCTTCAGCGCAAAAAGCCTTTCCTACAAAACAACATAGCAACATAAAAGTACAGATAAAAATTTTCATATACACACTCACTTTTTTCTATATTTTCCATGATTTTTGCTTTATTGTCAACTTTATTTGCAATTAGTTGACTTTAAATATTTTATTCTTATTATTCCTTTAATATTGTAAATGAAAAAAAATTAGTATAAAATACCTATTGAATTTAACAAATGGAGTTTATATGCCTATTTATGAATTTCACTGTAAAGATTGTGATAAGGAATTTGAAGAATTAGTTTTTTCACAAGATGAAACTCCAAATTGTCCTCATTGCCATAGTCAAAATACAGAAAAACTTATTTCTCGTCCTTGCCGTAATAGAAAAGGTGGTAGTTCTGGAGCTGATATTCCAAGTATGGGATCAACTTCATCATCTGGTGGTGGTTGCAGTGGCTGTTCTGGTGGATCTTGTGCAACATGCGGACATTAATCTTTTAGGAAATTAAATGAAAAAAATTACTATTGCAACACGTGGAAGTGCTTTAGCTCTTTGGCAAGCTAACCATATAAAATCCTTATTAGAAAATAAATATAACGAAATTGAAATAGAACTTAGTATCATTAAAACAAAAGGTGATATTATTCTTGATGTTCCACTTGCAAAAGTTGGGGGAAAAGGTCTTTTTGTAAAAGAAATTGAAGACGCTCTTTTATCTGGTCAAGCTGATTTAGCTGTTCATAGTATGAAAGATGTACCTATGGTTTTACCCGATGGACTTATGCTTGGAGCTATACCTGAAAGAGAAGATAAATACGATATGTTTTTATCTAATCTATATAAAAATGTTGAAGAACTTCCCCAAAATGCCATAGTAGGCACAAGTAGTCTTAGGCGACAAGCACAAATACTAGCATTACGTCCTGATTTACAAATAAAAATGCTTAGAGGAAATGTGCAAACACGTATTAATAAAATGTTAGCTGGAGAATATGATGCTATTATTCTTGCTGCTGCTGGCATTAAACGTCTTGGACTTAGCGTTCCTTATCAAATGCCCCTTGTTGCTCCACAATTTTTACCTGCTTGTGGGCAAGGTGCTTTAGGTATTGAAATTCGTTCTGATAGACAAGATATATTAGATATGATTTCTTTTTTAAACCATGAAGAAACTAAAATTTGTGTTGAAGCAGAACGTTCTTTCTTAAAATCTTTAGATGGTGGTTGCCAAGTTCCTATTGCTGCTATTTCAAAACTTGAGAAAGATACTGTAACTCTTGAAGGATTAGTTGCTGAACCTGATGCATCTAAAATTATTCGTTATACTTTAACAGATACTATTGAAAATCGTATTCAACTTGGTGAAAACCTTGCTAAAACTATTTTAGAAAATGGTGCTAGCGAAATTTTACAACGTTTATATAACCAACAATAAAACTATTATGAATAAAAAATTTAAAGCCCTTACTGTTGATAAACTTTTTACAAGTTATGACCCAAAAAAAATTCCATGGGAAACAAGTTTAGAAATAAATGATACCCAAAGAAAAGTCCTTTCACAGCCAAGGGCTTTAGGTGCATTAAATCTTGCTATTAATATAAAAGACAATGGTTATAATATTTATCTATGTGGAGAAGCTGACTTAGGAAGAGGCTATATGCTTGCTAATTTTCTTAAGCCTAAAGCTCAAAAAATGCCTACTCCTCCTGACTTATTATATGTTAATAATTTTAGTAATACAGGAAAACCTAAATTACTTAAAGTAATAGCAGGACAAGGTAAAATCCTAAAAACAACTCTTGCACAAATTTTACAACAAATAAAAACAGAACTTCCTGCTCGCTTTGAAACAGAAGCCTATGAAAAGAAAAAACAAGCATTATTATCCAATTTTCAAAAAATTAGAGAATCTTTTATCAAAGAAATGGATAAAATTGCCGAAAAACAAGGCTTTAATCTTGATATAGATGAACAAGGAAGTCTAACATTATATCCTTTAATTGAAGGTAAACGTCTTTCTGATGAAGAATTTGAAGAATTAGACGTTAATATTCGTTCTGCTATTAAAAGAAGAAGTGATCATTTACTCCATTCTATGACTGCAGTTATCAAAAAATTAAGCAAAGCAGAACGTGATTTTAAAGATAATCAAAAACAACTTGAAAAAGATGTTATTCATGATGTGTTAGATAAACACTTAAAACCATTTCAAGAAAAATTTTGTAAACAAGCTGGAATATATCAAGAAAGTATTTCACAATTTTTTGTAAGTTTATATAATGATATTTTAGATAATATGGATTTATTTTTATCTAAAGAATCTATTGTTCCACTTTCTTTAGCTGACCTAAATACACCTGCACAAAATCAAGAGCAAAATTTATCACGTTATGAAATAAATTTATTTGTTGATAATAGTGAATTAAAAGGTGCTCCTATTATTTTTGATAATCACCCAACATTTATCAATTTATTAGGTTGTATGGAAAGAGAATCAGAACTTGGTTCTTTAAATACAAATTTTACTCTCATTAAAGCAGGATCTATTCATAAAGCAAATGGTGGATATTTAGCTCTCCATATAGAAGATATTTTATCTCACCCCACTGCTTGGGACGGATTATTACGTTTTCTCCGTAGTAAAATTTGTAAAATTGAAGATGATTCTATTGATCATATTAGAACAAAAAGTATTGAACCAGAAGAAATTCCTCTTGATATAAAAGTAATACTTATTGGAACAGAAGAAATTTACGATTCCTTAATTGAAAGCGATGATAGATTTGCAAAACTTTTCAAAATAAAAGCACAAATGAGCAGTGATACAGAAAGAACACCACAAAATGCTAAAATTTGGCTTGCAAATCTTGTGCATATAATTAATGAAGCTCATCTTCTTCCCTTTAATCAAGACGCTATGGCTAAACTTCTTGATTATGCAACATTACTTTGTGAAGACCATACAAAAATTTCTCTAAAATTTCCAATAATTCGTGAAGCTATGATAGAAGCATCTGCTTTTGCTGCTATGGATAATAAAGAAATTGTTTCTGCTGAATATGTGCAAAAAGCTTATGATGAAAAAATGTATCGCTCTGCATATATTGAAGAATTATTTATGGAAGAATATGGCAGAAATATGATAAAAATTAAAACAGATGGTTCAGCTATTGGAAAAATTAATGGACTTTCTGTTACCCATGATGGACAATTTGAATTTGGTTTACCACATCAAATTTCTTGTACTGTTGGTGTTGGGCATGGTGGAGTAATTGACCTTGAAAGAGAAAGCGAAATGGCAGGACCTATTCATACAAAAGCTATGATGATTTTAAAAAGCTATCTCATCAATCAATTTGCCCATAATAAACCCCTTAATTTAACTGGCAGTATTTGTTTTGAACAAAGCTATAATGGTATTGAAGGTGATTCTGCATCAGGGGCTGAACTTGTTGCTCTTATTTCTGCTATTTCTAAAAAGCCAATTAGCTTATCATACGCTATGACAGGAGCAGTAAACCAAGCAGGTGATATTTTAGCAATTGGTGGAGTAACAAGAAAAATTGAAGGTTTTTTCAATTTATGTGAACATAGAGGGCTTACAGGAAAACAAGGTGTTCTTATCCCAAAAGATAATGTTATTCATTTAATGTTAAATGAACGTGTAAGAAATGCTGTTGAAAAAGGATTTTTTGCAATTTATCCAATTAGCCATATTACAGAAGCATTAGAAATTCTTACTGATTTACCATGTGGAAAACGCACAAAAAATGGATCTTATCCAATTAACACCCTTTTCCATGCTGTTGATACAGAATTATTTGAACTTGGTTGGCTTTCTGAAAACTCTTATAAAACTCGTAAGAAAAAAAATAACTTATAAAAAACTTTTTACTTTAGATTATAAAAAATAATTAACCAAAAGAAAATATGTTTCTAAATTAATTTCATTTGTGTTAGATTTATAT
>JAHHTE010000149.1 GCA_020024815.1 Mailhella sp. | reverse complement strand
TTTTGTAAGGGGGTTTTAGGGGGAGAAACTTTTTCAAAAGTTTTCCCCCTAAAAATAAAAAAAACTAGAAATACTCTCTAGTATTAAAAATAGATAGTTTTGATATTGCCAAAGGAATAAAAATCATTTATCACTACTAAACGAGATTATTATGATACAAAATATTTTTTCTAATACTTTTCTTAGAATTATAGATACGTTAGGTGCTATTGCCATTTTTTTATTTGATGCAATTTTTGCAACAACAAAGGTAAAACATCTAATTTCTAAAATTTTAAATCAAGTATATGTAATTGGAGCTCAATCTATTTTTGTTATTCTTTTAATTGGGCTTTTTACAGGCTTAGTGCTTGGACTACAAGCGTACTATGCTATGAGTATGTTTGAAGCACAAGGTATGCTTGGTTCTCTTATTTCTTTAACATTAATTCGTGAAATGGGACCTGTTTTAACTGCTATTATGGTTGCAGCTAGAGCTGGCAGTGCTATGACAGCAGAAATAGGTGTTATGCGTATTAGTGACCAAGTAGATGCCTTAGAAGTTATGGATATACACCCTATTGGCTATCTTGTAAGTCCACGTCTTTGGGCTGCTATTATTTCTTTTCCACTTCTTACAGCTATTTTTAATATTATTGGACTTTTTGGTGGCTATTTATCTGCTTGCGTTTTACTTGGATTAAATACAGGTAGATATATGGCAGGTATTGAATCAAGTGTTACACTTAGTGATGTTAATGGTTGTTTTTTAAAAGCTTTTGTTTTTGCTATTCTTGTTATTCTTATTTGTTGTTATCAAGGCTATTTTGTTCATAATAGACGTGATGCAAAAGGTCCTGTTGCTGTTGGTAATGCTACTACTTCTGCTGTTGTAACTAGTTGTGTTCTTATTCTCATTGCTGACTATATTTTAAGCTCCTTTCTTTTATAGGATACAAAATGAATACTCAATCACAAGTCCTTTGGGATATTCGTATAGAAAATTTATGTGCTGGTTATAAGGATAAAACTATTGTTAAATCTATGAATGCACATATTCCAGCCCAAAAAATTACAGCTGTTTTAGGTGAATCTGGTTGTGGAAAAACAACACTTTTAAAAGTTTTTCTTGGCCTTCTTCCTATCCAATCTGGAAAACTTTATATTGGAAATAATGATATAACAACGCTTAATACAAAATCTTTTCGTTCCATGCGTAGACGTTTTGGCGTACTGTTCCAAGATGGTGCTTTGCTTAGTTCCCTTAATTTATTAGAAAATGTTGCTCTACCATTAAAAGAACATACAAGTCTTTCCAATAAAATTATTAATAAAGCTGTTCTTGAAACCCTTGATTTAGTGGGCTTGAAAGAAGCTGCCTATCGTTATCCAAGTGAATTGTCTGGTGGTATGCGAAAAAGAGCAGGTTTAGCTAGAGCAATTATCACAGAACCTCCTTTACTTTTTTATGATGAACCAACATCAGGACTTGATCCCATTACCTCTGCAAAAATGGATCAACTTCTATTAGATATGCAATCTTATTACAAAAACATGACAACTATATTAATAACCCATGATATGGGTAGTGTTCGTCGAGTTGCTGACCATATTTTATTAGTAAAAAATGGTATTGCACATTACAACGGAGATGTAGAGGGATTTTTTAATTCTTCTGATCCATATATTAAAGAATTTCTTGATCAACAAGAAATACAAGAACAAAAACATACACTTCCTGATAATCCAGAAGTTAGACAAGCTTTAAATGCTTGGCTTCAAAGTTAACTTTTGACAAGGAATTTGAGGTATATATGTTAAAAAAACAAAGTGCTGTTGGAATTTTTGTCCTTATTGGACTTTTATGTGTTGGTTATCTTACTATAAAACTTGGCAGAATGGAACTTTTTGGTAGTAATGGTTATTCCATTACAGCACAATTTTCTTCTGTTTCGGGTTTACGAAATGGAGCAAATGTGGAAATTTCAGGAGTACAAGTTGGACGTGTAACCAAAATCCATCTTGATCCAACAAGTTATTTAGCACAAGTAACCATGCAAATTGACAAAGGAATTTCTCTTAGCGATGACACAATGGCATCAATAAAAACCAGTGGTCTCATTGGAGATAGATTTGTAGAACTCACTCCTGGCGGTTCTACTGATACCCTTGCAGAAGGTTCTTCAATTACAGATACAGAACCTCCTGTTGATCTTATTGCACTTATTTCAAAATATGTATTTGGGAGCATCTAATGTATAAAATACTTTTTACTTTATTTATTGCTTTAACCACTATGGTTTCAACTGCTTTTGCTGATCCTGGTACACCAAAAGAACGTGTTGAAAATGGAAGTGCTAGAATTTTCAATCTCTTACTTCAAGAAGATTTTCAAAATCCAGCAACAAAACCACAAGTTTTAGAACAAATTGAAGCTGAACTTATTAGTTTTTTTGATTTTGAAGAATTTTCAACAAGAACAGTAGGACCAAAATGGCGTCAATTTACGGCTCAACAAAAAGCTGATTTTATTGATGCATTTACTGAACTTCTTAGAAATTCTTATATTAATACCCTTGATTCTTACAAAGGTGAAACATTAAACTATGTTGGTGAAGTTCGTTCTAAAGACGGTAAAAAAGTAGAAGTACATACTGTTTTTAAAGGACAAGAAAAAGACTATCCTGTTTCTTTCCGTATGCTTGTAAAAAATGATGAATGGGTTGTATACGATGTTATTATTGAGGGTATCAGTATGATTAAAAACTATCGTGAACAATTCAAAGATATTTTAGTAAGAGCTGAACCAAATGAGCTTATTACTCGTATCCGTGAAAAAGCTCAAGAAGTAAAAGATAAACCTCTTGCTGAACAAAAATAAGAAGAATAACAATGAAAAATATTCCATGCATTTTAATTTGCTGCCTTCTAGCATTATCTTTAGTAACAGTGCAATATTCCTATGCAAAAGACACAACAACTATTGCTGCAGATGATTATTTTGATGATGATTACTTTGAAGAATCTTATGAAGATAATACAGAACAAAAATCAGATACTTTTTATGCATGGAATATTTTTTGGCATAATGTTAACGATTTTACACTTACAAAAATTGCAGAACCAGCTCACAAAGAATATAGTAAAGTAATTCTTCCTCCAATGCGTTCTGCTATTGAAAATTTTGGGCATAATCTTGGTACCCCAAAACGTATGCTAAATGCAATCTTACAAGCAGAATTTGCACAAGCTTTTATTGAACTTGGAAGATTTATTATTAATACAACGTCAAGTCTTGGTTTTGCTGATGTAGCACAATTTCATAAACCATTATATCCTTACAATCCTGAAAATCTTTGTTTTGGCTATACATTAGCTAATTGGGGAATAGGTGAAGGATCTTATTTTGTTATTCCTTTTTTAGGACCATCAACAATTCGTGAAACGGTTGGAACACTTTTAGATTCTGCTACTTCTGCGTATAATTATTTTGTTCCTTTATATGTTTCACTCCCTGCTGAAGCTCTTTTTGCATTCAATACTCTTGATACTGTTTATACTCCTTATGAAAATCTTAAAGCAAATGCTTTTGAACCATATATTGCTATAAAAAATGCCTACTTAGAAAATTTAGATTACAAACGACCATAAATATTTTTGTGGAGGTTTTATGCAAAATCAAAAAAAATTATTTCCAATTACATGGGAACAAGTTCATAGAGATGCAAAACAACTTGCACATAAATTAAAACAAGAAAAAAAATTTACTGCAATTATTGCCATAGGACGTGGTGGACTTGTTCCTGCTGCCATTTTAGCACGTGAATTAAAAATAGATTTAATTGATACTATTTGTCTAAATTCTGATAATAATTTAGATACTATTATTAAAAAACCTTGTTTAGAACAAGAACATATTCTTATTATTGATGATATTGCAAATAATGGTAATACATTACAAACAATAAAGCCATTATTCCCTCAAGCACATTTTGCTTGTTTATACACAAAACAAGAAGGAAAAAAACATGTGCAAACCTTTATTACAGAAGTAAGTCAAGATACATGGATAATTTTTCCATGGGATAATGATGCATAAAACTTTTTAGGTAATACAATGACAAATCTTACGAAATCAAGAATACTTGCTTTCTTAGCTATATTTTGCTGGTTTCTTCTTTTTTATACACAAACAAATATTATAATAGTTGCAAGTTGTATTGCTTTTTTAACATACCCTTTATTTAAATTTATCCATTCTAAATATAATATGTGGGTATCAGTTGGCATCTATTATTTTATTCTTTTTCTTATTATTGTAATACCATTAACTCTTATTGCTCTTTTGGTAACTCCACAAGCAATAAATGGATATAACACTCTTCTTTTATGGATTGATAATGGACTACAAGTTCCAAAAGCCTATGAAGAAGTTTTTGAAAATGTCTATAATTGGCTTATAACAATTCCTGGATTTCAAAGTTCAACTGCAGAAATAACAGCTCTTATCAAAAAAACTATTGGACAGTTTATTCAAATACTTTTAACTGGAAGTTTAA
Source organism: Mailhella sp. (assembly GCA_020024815.1). Classification (GTDB taxonomy): domain Bacteria; phylum Desulfobacterota; class Desulfovibrionia; order Desulfovibrionales; family Desulfovibrionaceae; genus Taurinivorans. The sequence goes on along the minus strand of JAHHTE010000149.1, from coordinate 731 downwards.
GTTTTGCAGGAAATACAATTAACATTGCTTTTCAAATTTTCCTTATTATTTTTCTTTCAGGTTTAGCTGTTGTGTATGCACCAACTTGTAAAAAAATAGCTATTCGTGTTAGCACATTACCAGAAGAATGTATCAATAGATTTATTAATACATTGCAAAGAGCCGTACGTTCCATTTTTCTAGGTATTTTCTTTGTAGCTTTTATACAAGGTATATTAACAGGTATTGGATTTTTTATTTTTGGTGTGAAAGATGCAGCCTTTTGGGGATTAATAGCTATTATTTGTGCTGTTATTCCTATTTTAGGCACAGCTCTAATATGGGTACCTGTTGCAATCACAACATGGGTTAATGGCTCATTTTACAGTGCATTGGGTATAGTTATCTGGGGAATGATTGTTGTTGCAGGTGCAGATAATTTTCTTCGCCCATATTGCTTAAAAACAGGAATAAAAACTTCTATTATTGTTTTATTCTTTTCCATAATTTGTAGTATTATTACTTTTGGCCCTATTGGTCTATTAATTGGACCTATTCTTGTTGCCTTTGGTGTGCAAGCAGTAGAAGAAAGTGATTATCTTTTAACTTTACACAATAATGCTAAAAAATAATTATTTTAATATCATTTAAATTTTTTAGAAGGGAAAACTTTTGAAAAAAATTCCCCCCGCACCCTTAAAAACTTTTAATTATAAAACTTCCGCACATCATATCCAACTAATACACAAAAT
>JAHHTE010000148.1 GCA_020024815.1 Mailhella sp. | reverse complement strand
TTATATAAATTTTATTAATTAATTTTTTATTTTTTAATGTATGCATATTCAATGTATAATATTAATTTCTAAAAATAAATCTTCTTTTTTATTGATATTATGTAAATTTTTTCGTAATTTTTCTGTAAAAGGAATTTGATAAATATATGCTAAATCAATGGAATTTTGTATACGAATTTTATTATGCATTGAATTAATAAATGCATTTTTAGCATTTTGTGTGTATAAAGAAATTAATGTTTCTCGTCTATCATTATTAGGATCAACAAAAGTATATTGATAATATTGAGGATTTTTTTGCCAAGCAAATATTATTTGTTCTAAATCTTCCACTTGCACATAAGGTGCATCACATGGCAAACAAAGTATTGGCTTATCTAATTTTTCAAAACTTGTAATGAATGCATCACATACCCCATTGCCATCATCTAAAATAAATTCACAAGGTGCAATATCAGGATATTGCAAAATATGTTTTGCAAAAAATTCTTTTTGTTCTTTTCTACAACTAATATAAATAGTTGTATCAATAAAATCATACTTTTTTATTAGTTTTGAAAACGTCCATAATGATTGCCATAAAAAATCAAGTTGAAAAAAAACTTGTTTTTCTTTTTGGGAAAAAATTAAATAATCATGTTTAATTAAATATGCTTGTGGTAAGCAAGATAATTTCATTGTAGCTTTATCTTGCCCCATTCGTAAACTTTTTCCCCCAGCTAAAACAACTAATGCAAGTTTTTTATTCATATTTTTTATCTATCATATTTTTTTCTTTTGAGGTTATATTATCTTTTTCCACAATTTCCTTTACTATAATGAATTTCTTGAAATAAATATCAATAAATTTTACTATATTAACTTATTACTAAAAAATATTTACTCCCAAAACTAAAAGTTTTTTTTGTGTATTCAAAAGAACTTTTAAATTAAAAAGTTTTGAGGGGAGAGTTTGAGAGGGGGAACTTTTTCAAAAGTTCTCCCTCTCAAGAAACATTCTCAATAAAAAAACTATAAAGCAAATCTGCAATGAGGATATGTGCAAACTTTACAATTTTCGCATAATCCACCATTTGCACGCTTAGCAAAAAACTCACGATTAAGTGGTGCATTTGCTAAAACAAAAGGTAAAATTAAATCAAAAGCAGTAATTGCATGATATAAAGCACAAGCAGGAACACCAATAACAGAACAAGCTGAAAAAGTTTCATTTTCTGCAAATTTTCCTACAAGACTCATACCACCGGGAAGTACAGGAATACCATAAATACTATCACACAATCCTGCTTCTTCAAGGGCTTTTCTTGTTACATCATCTGGATCAACAGAAAGTCCTGCGGTTGTAATAATTAAATCAACACCATTTTGACGTAATTCTTGTACTGCATTATAAATTGCTTCTTTTTCATCAGGAGCAAATTTTGTTGCTATAACTGTACAGCCATATTTTTCAACTTTTTTAGTAATAATTGGCTCAAATTTATCTTCAATCAAACCTTTAAAAACTTCTGTTCCTGTAATTAAAATACCAACTTTTGCTTTACGCATAGGCATTACAGAAAAAAGACTTCCAAAATGCAAAACATTCTTTGCTCTTAACCATTCTTGCTTAGAAAGATAAAGAGGAATTGCTCTTGCAGACGCAATTATTTCCCCTTTTTTTACTTGTGTTCCTTGCTTTCTTGTTACAGCAATTACATCACCATGTAAATTAAATTCACGCAATCTATCTTCATCAAGCCACAACAAACCATCTTCTTGTGCTATAAAAGAAATTTTTCCTTCTTTAATTTTTTCTGACTTTCCAACATTATCCCCACCTAAAAGCTCACCTAAAACTTTTGCACATTCATTTTCATGTACAAAATTAGGGGTATTCATATCTTGAATAATACCATTACTATCGTAAAGTTTTTGATTTTGTTCAGCATTTTCTTCATCTACAACATAAATGCTATTCTTACCCATACGTTGTAAATCACACATATCCCCTGCTGTTAAAACATGACCTGCTGATACTTGAACCCCTTTAAATTCTTTTGGAACAATACGCGTCATATCGTGTAATGTTGTTTTTCCTAATGCATCTTCAAGAGGTACAGCTTTTAATTTCAATTTTGGTGTTTCTACACTTGTATAAGGAGATTCCCCACGACAGGCTTTACAAATAATTCCTTCACGAGCAGGAATTGGCTCATGACACATAGCACAACGAGAAACAGCACCTTTACTATGCTTACCATAATAGTTAGGTAATGCTTCTATTTCCTGTACTCCTAAAATTGCTGTTTTTGCTTCTTTTATTTCTGCTTGCAATTTACTTGTGTCTTGCTCTCTTTTTGGCTTTAATTTCATAAGCCATTCTTTTATTGTTGGAAAAGCTTCTAATTTATCATAATCAATATATACTCTTACACCTTTCCCATTATATTTATTGAATAAACTCATTGCATAGCGACCATTATCACAAATGGTAAGCCAACCATTTCCAACAGTGCAAGGAGTTAAAATCTGAATAGCATCAGGTAAACATTGTCCTGTTTCACTAATAGCATTAAATAAACCATGATCTTCGAGCATAGGTTGCACAAATTTTCTTGCATGCTCAACCATATATGCACCAATTATAATACCAGGAGCTGGATAACCATGAAATTTTGTTGCCACATCCATAAATTCTTCATGTGTATAAGGACCTAATAACATATTTTCTCCATCGTTAAAAGTAGGATTGTAATTTCTCTTAAACTACTTGCACTTTTTTTTATTTTTGTAAAGTAGCAAAAATTATTTCTTCATTACTTTTTTGTCTTTACAAAATTTTTCTTTTGAATATAGTAATTGCAGTTTTCAAGTTTATTAAGCTACGGTAAATTTTACTAGGCTTTTTAGACCGACGAGAAATCAAAGGGTATAATTGGAAACGATTATGCCTCCCATGATATCTTCATTGCAATAATTTATAAAATGAAGATGAGGAAAGAAAACTTACTATTTTCGTACCTTTTCTATATCATGGGATAATTTTTGAGATCTTTATTTTTAGGAGAAAAAAGGTATGAAAAGAATTTTTTTATCAAAATTCCTTCTTGGTTTAATGGCTCTTGCAAGCCCTGTTGTGGCACAAGCAAATGAATTAACTATTTCTGCTGCTGCAAGCCTCAATAATGCGTTTACAGAACTTAAAGACGAATTTCTAAAAGAAAATAAAGGTGTTACCATATACACCAATTTTGCAGCATCTAATAATCTTCTCAAACAAATGGAACAAGGTGCTCCAGTTGATATTTTTGCTTCTGCTGACCAAGAAACTATGGATAAAGCACAAGCTGGTTCTTTAATTACTCCAGAATCTCGCAAAAATTTTGTAGAAAATGCTCTTGTTCTTATTACCCCAAAATCAAATAATACAGTTAAATCCCTTGCTGATTTAGAAAAAGCAAACAAAATTGCTATTGGTGCTGTTGCAACTGTTCCTGCTGGTAGATACGCAAAAACATATCTTGAAGAAAAAAATCTTTGGTCTAAACTTGAATCAAAATTAATTTTTGGTGAACATGTACGTCAAGTTTTAGAATATGTTTCTAAAGACGAAGTTGACGCTGGTTTTGTATACAAAACAGACGCTTTTGTTGCTCAAGATAAACTCAATATCGTTGCTAATGCTGATAGCTCTGATAAAATCATCTATCCTATTGCTATTACTAAAAATACCCAAAATAAAGAATTAGCACAAAAATTTATTGATTTTGTTCTTTCTGATAAAGGTCAAGCAATTTTAGCTAAATACGGTTTCCAAAGACCATAATTTTAAATACCATGAACCAAGATATTCTTTTTCCACTTTTTCTTTCCATAAAAGTAGCTTCTATTGCTACTTTTATTGCAAGCACCATTGGTATCCTTTTTGCTAAATATATGGCAAGGAAAAATGGAATTTTTACCACATTATTAGATTCATTTTGTACTCTTCCTTTAGTCCTCCCACCAACGGTTTTAGGGTACTATATTATTCTATTACTTGGTAAAAAAGGAATAATTGGTTCATGGCTTTTTGAAATAGGTATACAACTTATGTTTACATGGCAAGGAGCTACTATTGCCTGTACTGTTGTTATTTTTCCTCTTGTTTACAAATATGCAAGAACTGCCTTTACACAAGTAGATACAAAGCTTGAACAATCCGCACGCACTCTTGGCTCTTGCGAAATTAAAATTTTCTTTACCATTAGCCTTCCCTTAGCATGGAAAGGCATTATGGTAGGAATTATCTTAGCTTTTGCTCGTGGACTTGGAGAATTTGGTGCAACCCTTATGATTGCAGGAAATATTCCCTACAAAACCCAAACTCTTGCTCTTGCTATTTACGATGCCTTTCAAAATGGAAATGATTCAAGAGCAACACTACTTGTAATCATTACTTCTCTTATTTGTATTACTATATTGTGTTTAGCAGAATTATTATTAGGAAAAAGAAAATATGCTTAACGTAAAAATTCAAAAAACTTTTTCCTCAAATAAAAATACATTTTATCTTGATGTTGATTTTTCCATTGAAAAACAAGACGGTATCACTGTTTTTTTTGGTTCATCAGGTTCTGGAAAAACCCTAACCCTACAAGGTATTACAGGACTTTACAAAGCAGAAAATGCTTTTATCAAATTTCAAGATATTATTTATGAAGATACAAAAAATAATATTTTTCTTCCTATTCAAAAACGTGGAATAGGTTTTGTTTTTCAAGATTACGCACTATTTCCTCATTTAACTGTCTTACAAAATGTTGCGTATTCACAAAGTAAGTTTTTATCTCGTTTTATCTCCAAACAAACAAAGCAAGATTGTTTACAAATTTTAGAAAAATTACAAATCGCTCATCTTGCAAACAACTATCCCTATGAATTATCAGGTGGACAAAAACAACGCGTTGCCATTGCAAGAGCCTATATTGCTAAATCAAAACTCCTTTTTTTAGATGAACCCTTTTCAGCACTAGACCCTCTTTTACGAATTTCCATGCGTGAAGAATTAAAAAATCAATTATCAGTACAACAAATTCCTACAATTCTCATTACCCATGACCCAGAAGACGTCCTTTTTTTTGCCGATACCCTTATTCTTTTCAATCATGGTACAGCAAAAAAAATAACAAATTTTAAACAAAATAATTTTGATTTATTAACATTAAAAGAATATCTTTTAGAAAATATTAAATAATTTTTTAGGGGGAGGACTTTTTATAAAAAGTCCTCCCCCTAAAACCCCCTTTCAA
>JAHHTE010000147.1 GCA_020024815.1 Mailhella sp. | reverse complement strand
GAGGGGCAAGCCCCTTGTGTTTTCCCCCTTTGGAAACCCGAACGCAAACCCCTTTTCGCTCCATACTTTTATGCGAGCTTTGCCCGCTCCAAAGAATGTCGCTTTTATTCTCATAAATCTAAGTAACTGCTTTTTGTTTGGTTTTATGCGGTAGCCGTTGGCGAAAAATGAGCTTTACGGATAGCGACAGCGGTTTATGTAAGTTAATTTTGCGTAACTAGGTTGTTACCAAATTATTTATAATTACTTTAACGCATTAGGCTTATAGAATAAAAAATATTTTCATAAAATCACTGACCTAATAAGTTTCATTCTCGGTAAGCGAGGAGCGAAGCGACTTGCTGAAAGAGTGTGAAACCTTTTAGGACAATGCCCTTATGAACATACTGTTTTTATTTTATGATTTATGAGAATAAAAGCGACATTCTTTGGAGCGGGCAAAGCTCGCATAAAAGTATGGAGCGTAAGGGGGAAAGCTCGGGTTCTACAAGGGGGAGAGCTAGGGGGATTTATCCCCCTTTGCTTCCCCTTGTAACGGGGTTTTAGGGGAGGTATCCCCCCTAATAAAAAGAGTATAAATTAAGATAATTTTGTATCAATAAAATCTTGAACTTGACTTGCAAGTCCTGCAATATCGAGTTTGCAAACTTTACGAAGTTCTGTAACAGGTCCATGATCAACAAAATCATCATCAGGTAAACCAATACGTAAGATTTTGTTGTTTTGTATTAAATCATTGTCTGCTAAAAATTCAAGACAAGCAGAGGAAAAACCTCCAGCTTTGCAGTTTTCTTCTACAAAAACAAGAGCCTTATATTCTTTGCTAATCTCTGTTATTTGTTCCATTGGAATAGGGCTTACCCAACGAGCATCAAAAAGACTAACAATATCTTTTTTATTATTTTCAATAAGAATTTCTATTGCTTCACGGCATGGGTGAACAATATGCCCAACGGCAATGATACAAACTTCTTTTTCTTTTGCTGTATAGAGCATTTCTCCCTTACCAACTTCAAAAGCTGTAAATTCATGGGTAATTTTTACATTACTTTGTGTTGGCATAGCAGGATAACGAATAGCAACAGGTCCTTGTATTTGTAAGGCAGTGTATAAGCAATCTTGTAAATCTTGTTCATCACGAGGTGCTAAAACTTTCATATTTGGAATAGAGCGTAAATAGGTAAGGTCAAAAGCTCCATGATGACTTGGTCCATCTTCACCCACTAATCCAGCTCTGTCTAAGCAAAATACAACATTTAAATTTTGTAAACAAATATCATGGATAAGTTGATCGTATGCTCTTTGTAAAAAAGTTGAATAAATAGCTACAACAGGTTTATAGCCTTGCGTTGCCATTCCACCTGCAAAAGTTACGGCACTTTCTTCGCAAATCCCAGCATCAATAAAGCGTGCTGGAAAACGAGATCGAAATTCACCAAGACCAGCACCATCAGGCATAGCAGCACAAATTGCTACAATTTTTTTATCTTTGCTTGCAAGTTCACAAAGACTAGCACCAAAAACTTTTGTAAAGCCGGGGCCTTGTTGAGCAGTTGCTTGTGGAGTAGGTACAAGTCCTGTTTCAGGTTCAAAACCTGGCACTCTATGAAAACGAGAAGGATTATTTTCTGCAGGAGGATAGCCAAGCCCTTTTCTAGTACGAATATGAAGTAAAATAGGTTTCTTAGCTTCTTTTGCAATTTCAAGATGTCGAATAAGATCTTCTAAATTATGTCCATCAATAGGTCCAATATAGTTAAAACCAAGTCCCTCAAAAATCATACCGGGAGTAAAAAAGGTTTTAAAACTTTTTTCACCTCTATCAGCAATGTGATAAAGGGTTTCTCCAATTTTTGGAATACGTTTTAGAAAATCACCTGTTTTTTCTTTAAAATGTAAAAAACCTTTATTAGCTAAGTTTCTACTTAAAAATTGTGATAATGCACCAACATTAGTGGAAATGGACATTTCATTATCATTGAGGATAACTATCATACGTTTTTTCATGCCACCAGCTTGATTTAACGCTTCATATGCCATGCCACCAGTTAAAGCACCATCACCAATAATAGCAATACAATCTTCATCTCCACCATTAAGATCACGTGCAACAGCAAGTCCTAAGCAGGCAGAAATACTTGTGCTAGCGTGTCCTACTCCAAAATGGTCAAATTCAGGACTTTCTTTGATTTTGGGAAAACCAGCAAGACCTCCCATTTTTCGTAATGTGGGAAAATCTTTTGCTCTTTTTGTTAATAATTTCCAAGGGTAACATTGATGACCAACGTCCCAAACAATATGATCTCGTCTTGGATTAAAAACAGAAAGTAAGGCAAGGTTTAATTCCACAACACCTAAAGAAGGGGCTAAATGGCCACCATTTTTTGCACAAACTTGTATAATAGTTTCACGTATATCTTTAGCTAATTTTTCTTTTTGTTCAAGGCTCATTGATTGAATGCTATAAGGTAAATTTTCATCAAGGAGCGATTCAGGAATTTTAAAATTACTCATCAGAAAACTCTATAAGCCATATCATGGGCGGTTTTTTGCAAGAAATATTGTTCTCCTTTATCAAGAGAAAGTTCTTTCTTAACTAAGGTTTCAAGGTTGTTTACAGCTTGATTACAATATTCGATAGCTCTTTTTTTACTTTCATCAATCCCCATAAGAGAAGGCCATGTGGATTTTTCTTTTGCTTCATCACTACCAACATTTTTTCCAAGTAAAGCTGTATCACCAATAATATCTAATACATCATCAATTATTTGGAACGCAATACCTATATTGGTTCCATATTCTTTAATTTGATTTTTAGTATTTTCACTAGCTCCCATAAGGGTAGCACCAGATAAACAAGCACATTGAATTAATGCACCTGTTTTTTTTGCATTAAGTATGCATAATTCTTCAAGGTTAATTTTTCTTTGTTCTGCTTCCATATCAAGCATTTGTCCACCCACCATGCCTTGTGAGCCAACAGCTTTTGCAATTAATTGGAGAGCTTGCAAAACTTGATTTGCAGGTAATTCACAATCAGCCATATAATAAAAAGCATCAGTTAATAAACCATCACCAGCTAAAATAGCAGTAGCTTCATCAAAAGCTTTATGGCAAGTAGGTTTACCACGTCTTAGATCATCATTGTCCATTGCAGGTAAATCATCATGGATTAGTGAATATGTATGTATCATTTCAAGTGAAACAGCAAAAGGAATAGCAAAAAGCCATGCATTTGCTTGTCTTTGTGAATTAGTACAAAATTTAGCCATAGAAAGACATAAAATAGGGCGTAAACGTTTACCACCAGCTAATAAACTATAACGCATTGCTTTGGAAAGTCTTTGTGGAATTTCTTCATCTAAAAGCATGGTTTCAAGCACTAATTCAATAGCTTGCAAACGTTTTTTCATAAGACTTTTATGTAATAAATTTAACTCTTCGAGTTTATCTTGATTTTCTTTGAGATAAACTTCTTCATAAAGATTAAGATATTCTTGAGGAATAGTAAAATTATCTAAAAAAGTTGCATTAATGTTTGGCATATTTTATTCTTCCTCTTTAAGGGCATTTATGTGTTCTTGGCTTTGGTCAATTTCAACTATGAAATTTTCCATATTGCCATTTTGTAAAATTTTTATTTCATGCTTAGCTTTTTCAAGTTCTTCTTTGCATTTTGAACTAAGCTCTAAGCCTTCCTTATAAAGGGTAACGCTTTCAGCAAGGGATATTTCACCTTGTTCTAAAAGTGTAACAATTTCATTTAAACGCGATAATCTATTTTCAAAGCTAGAATTTTTTTCTTTAGCCATGTTATTTCCTTATTTTTGTTTTTTAGGCATTGGTGGACGAGGTTGTTCTTTTGTAGGACCACCAATAATTTCTAAAGGCATTTGAGAGAAAAATGGAACGGCATCAACAGCAACGCCTTGAATATAAAGGCTTAAATGTAAATGAGGGCCTGTAACCCGACCAGTTGCTCCAACTTCTCCAATTTTTTGACCTTTTTTTATAATATCACCTTTTTTTACAGAAATTTTTGACATGTGGCCATACATGGAAATAACACCTTGACCATGATCTATCCAAACAGCATTACCAGAAAAATATTGTGGTTCAGCACAAACAACAATACCATCTGCCATAGCTAAAATTCTTGTGCCAATAGCTCCTCGCATATCTGTTCCAAAATGAGGAGTGCGTGGTTGACCATTGAAAACTCTACGAGCTGCAAAAGATCCACTAATAGTACCATTTACAGGGCGAACAAAAGGAAGTTCCCATGTATGGCTATCACTCATGCGTGCAAGTGTTGCTTTATTGGTTTTTTGGTCTTTAGCTATTTGATTTAATACTTCTTTTGGTGGTTCTACATATTTAGGTGCAACATTTAAATTATGTGTTACCCAATTTACCTTTAAAGGTTTAATAGTTTGTTTTATAATATTATTTTGATTATTTTCTGTTATAGAAATACGTATGTTTTGTGTTTTTACTTCATCTGTTGGCATACCAAGAAGAACTTGGGTTTCATGTTGGGAATTAAGGATAGTTGATGAAAACTTGATTTTTTTATTTCTCCATTCAATATATCCAGTAAAAGGATTTTGTGCTTTAATTGCAATAATAAAACCACGTCCTTGACTTACTTTTTCAGGAATAATAATTTTAGCAGCAAAAGCTATATGGTGAAAAGAACTAATAAAACAAAGAGATAAGAGAAAAAAAAGAGAAAAAGAAAATCTTTTCATAAAATTATAAATCCTTTAAAATGCCTTTTATAATATCTTTGCACATAATTTACTTGATAATGAATAATTTTGCAATGGTCGAGCAAGATAATAATATACTTATTTTTTTTTGAGAGGAGAACTTTTGAAAAAGTTCCCCTCTTAAACTTTCCCCTCAAAACTTTTTAATCCAAAAGCTCTTTTATGTGTAAAAGAGCTTTTGTTTTTTTCTATCGCTGAATTGTCAATCCAAGTGCGACACCTCTTGTAGAAAAACTTCAATTGGAGTTGTCCAATTTAGACACTTTCTAGGTCTATTATTAATGAGTTCTAGTTTTTGTCGTAATTCTTCTTGAGTTACCTTAGATAAATTTGTTTGTTTTGGATAAAACTCTCTTAATAAACCATTAGCATTTTCATTAGTACCTCTTTGCCATGAAGCATAAGCGTCTGCAAAGAAAAAATCTATTTTTAGTTCATCTTTTATTTGATTATGACAAGCAAATTCCTTTCCTCTATCTGAAGTTACAGATTTCATAGCTCCTTTAGGTAATACAGAAAAAAGATAGCTTATTGCTTTTTTCAT
>JAHHTE010000146.1 GCA_020024815.1 Mailhella sp. | reverse complement strand
AGTTTTGAGGGGAGAGTTTGAGAGGGGAACTTTTTCAAAAGTTCTCCTCTCAAAACAACTCTTAAATTTTTTATAATATATTTATTTTATAAAGCGTTTTGCTATTTCCATAGCAGCTTTTCTACCAGCACCCATTGCTAAAATAACAGTAGCTGCACCTGTAACAATATCACCACCAGCAAAAACATTTGGAACAGAGGTTTCATTTGTTTCTTCATTTACTTGAATATAGCCTTTTTTGCTTAGAGCTAATTCAGGAGTATTATGGATAAAGAGTGGGTTTGGACGAGTACCAAGAGCAACAATAGCAAGGTCTGTTTCAAGTTCAAATTCAGAATTTGCAAGAGGAACAGGACTTCTTCTTCCTGAAGCATCAGGTTCACCAAGTTCCATTTTTTGTAAGGTTACAGAAGCAAGTTTGCCTGTTTCATTACTATTGAATTTAAGTGGAGCAGAAAGCTCAAGAAGTTGAACGCCTTCTTCAAAAGCATGTTCAATTTCTTCAAGACGAGCTGGCATTTCAGCACGACTACGACGATAAACAATATGTACAGATTCTGCACCCATACGCATAGCAGTACGTGCAGCGTCCATAGCAACGTTACCAGCACCAAAAACAGTTACTTTTTTACCTGCATAATATGGTGTATCATGGTTAGGGAAATCGTATGCACGACCTAAGTTAATACGTGTTAAGTATTCGTTTGCAGAAAATACACCAACAAGGTTTTCACCTGGAACATTTAAAAATTGAGGTAAACCAGCACCAACACCAATAAAAATAGCATCATAACCTTCTTTAAAAAGGCTATTTAATGTTACAGTTGTACCACCAACAAAGCTTGTTTTAATATCAACACCTTGAGCAATAAGACCATCAAGTTCTTGGTGAACAATACTTTTTGGTAATCTAAATTCAGGAATACCATAAACTAAAACACCACCAGGTTCGTGTAATCCTTCAAAAATGGTAACTTTTGCACCAAGATTTGCAAGATAACCAGCACAGGTAAGGGAAGCTGGTCCTGATCCAATACAGGCAATTTTTGCTTTTTGAGCACTTGGTTTAATTTCTGGTTTTGTATTTGCACAAAGAGCTGTATCTGCAACAAAACGTTCAAGACGACCAATAGCAACAGCATCACCTTTGTGTGTTAAAATACATTTTGCTTCACATTGTTTTTCTTGTGGGCAAACACGACCACAAACAGCAGGAAGGCTATTGGTACTTTTTAATATTTCATATGCTTTGCAAAGATCACCATTTGCAACTTCTGCAATAAATTCAGGAATACGAACTTCAACAGGACAGCCCTTACGGCAAGTAGGATTTTTACATTGTAAACAGCGACTTGCTTCAGCTTGTGCCATTTCTTTAGTATATCCAAGAGCAACTTCATTAAAGTTTTTAATACGCTCTTTAGGGTCTTGACAGGGCATTTCAGTACGTGGAAGTTTAGTTGCTTTTTGCATAATATTATAAACCTCTAATAATTAGTGTGCACCACATTGGCATTTGTGATGTTCTAAGGATTCAGTTTCTCTATCACGGAAAGAAGATAAACGAGATTTTAATTCAACGAAATCAACTTTATGTCCATCAAATTCTGGTCCATCAACGCAAGTAAATTTTGTTTCACCGTCAACAGTAACACGACAGGCACCACACATACCCATACCATCAACCATAAGAGAGTTTAAGCTTACAGTTGTAGGTACATTGTATTCTTTGGTAAGTTTTGCAATAGCTTCCATCATAGGAACTGGACCAATAGCAACAACTTCTTTAATGTCTTTATCTTGGTTTAAACGTTCAATAAGAGGATCTGTTACCATACCTTGAACGCCCATACTACCATCGTTAGTTGCAACTAATACTTCATCACAGAATTTTGATAATTCATTATAATAAAGTAAAAGGTCTTTACTTCTAGCACCAATAACAGCAATAACATAGTTACCAGCTTGATGATGACCTTTTGCAATATGGTGCATTGCTGCTACACCAGTACCACCACCAACACAAATAACTTTATGTTGTTTTCCGCCATTAATAATGTGAGTAGGTCTTCCAAGTGGTCCGCAAACATCAAGAATTTCATCCCCTTCTTTTAATTCTTCGAGAATAGTTGTTGATGTTCCCATTACAAGATAAACAATAGTAATTGTTCCGTTTTCTTTGTCAGTATCAGCAATAGTGAGTGGAAAACGTTCACCATTTTCATTAATTCGCAATATGATAAAATGACCTGGTTTTGCTGTTGCAGCAATATGAGGGGCATCAAGAACTAATCTACTAGTTCTACCTGGAATTAGACTTTCTTTTTTTAGAATTTTTACAGCCATGGGGACTCCTCTAGGCAATCGCCATAAAATTTGTTGGGTAATATTACTAAGAATAAGGCATTTTGTCATTAAAAAATATGAAAAAAATTTAAAAAACTTACTAATATTGTTGAAAAAAATCACAAAGTAGGTTATACTTTTAATTTGCGAGGTGATTTATGGACTTTATTGCATTTTTTGGTGGTATTGCAGCTGTTGCTGTTGCACTTTGTGTTATAAAATATACAACACCAAATCAAAAACATCATTAAAAAATAAAAAGCATGGAAAGACCATGCTTTTTATTTTAGAGTATGTTTTAAATTAATTTTCTTTTATTTTTTTAAAAATAATTTTATTTAATCTTGTGTAATATAGTATTGTAATGAGCTTTATAAGATAAACAATACTTTTGTTTACAAAAGGATTGTTAGATTAAAAAGTTTTGTAAAGGGGTTGTAGGGGGAGAAACTTTTTCAAAAGTTTTCCCCCTAAGAAAAATATTTATCATTATGAATGTTATATTTAAGATAATTGCCATACTCGACAAAAATTGAGAAATTGATCCATACTTTGGGAATGATATTTTTTTTTGTGATAACATATTGATAATGTTCTAGTAAACTTTTTATCGAGTTGTATAATTCCAAACCTATCTTCATTTTTTGGTAATTCAGCAATAAGTTTTGAAATAAAAGTAATGCCTAATCCTTGTTCTACCATGCCAAGCACAGATTCTGGAGTATTTAAGGTTTGGGTTACTTCATAAGGATAGATTAGTTGTCCTAAACTTTGTTCAAAAAATTCTCGTGTTCCTGAATTTGGTTCGCGTAAAATCCAGTTTTCCCCTTTTAGTTCTTGTATTTTGTGTATTTTTCCATCTGCAAGTTTGTGATTTTTATGAGAAAAAACTGCCATTTCATCATCTAGCCATGGTTCTATGTTTATTTCATTGTGATTAACATATCCTTCAAGAAGAATAGCATCAACGGTAACTGTTTCTAATAGTTCAAGAAGTTCCGTTGTATTTGCTATATAGGCTTTAGGTAACCAATGAAAATTTTCTTGGAAATTTGCAAATAATCTTGGCAAGATATGTGTTCCAATAGTTTTACTTACTCCAATTTTAAGAAAATGTTCTTTTTCCTTATTAAAAAGATTATTGACTTCTTTCATTCTATGTAAAATTTCATCAGCAAGGGGACGAAGTCTTTTACCTTCATGATTTAAACGAATATTAGGATGAACTCTATCAAAAAGATGAATGTTTAACTGTCTTTCTAATTCTTGCAAGGCTTGGGAAACAGCTCCTTTTGTAATATATAATTCTTCTGCTGCCTTTGATAAATTTTCATGTTTTGCTATGGCTAGAAACACTTCTAATTGTTTTATTGTAATATTCATTTTTTTCCTTGTATTTAATTTTTAAAATTATATATTTTATTAATAATAACAGTTTGTTATACTAATTATTTGTTATGAAAAATAAAAAGTTCTCTTGATTAATTATTTTTTTGTCTTATCTTATATAAAGATATTTTTATATATAATTCAGTATAAGAGTAATAGTTATTTTTTAATGATAACTTTTTTATCCATTTATTTTAGTAATACTCTTTTATTTATTATTCATTGTAACCTACTATAAAAAAAGAATAAAAGTAAATTCATATAAATTTATTGTCGTATTTTTAATAAAAATTTTGTTTAGAAAAATTAAACATAATATTTAATTTATTTGAATATACTTAATACTTCTTTTTTGGCATAGTGGCAACACATTAGTGAGGTGAAATTATGCATAAAAAAATTAAACGTTTCTTTTACGCTGTACCAACTCCTTTAGCTGGACTTGCTTTAGGTATTGCAAGTTTAGGAATAGGGCTTGAAAATACATTATCATTGGATAACTTAGTGCAATTTTTTAGTGCTATGCTTTCTATGATTTTGGTTTGTATCCTTTTAGGAAAATATATTTTACACCCTCAAATGTTAAAAGATGATGTAGCACATCCTGTTGTTGGTAGCATTTTACCAACTATTGCAATGGCTCTTATGCTCCAAACAAAAACAATTAGTTTTGTTAGTCAAACAGCTGCTGAATTAGTATGGTTATTTGCTGTTTTTCTTCATTTTGCACTTATGTTTGGTTTTGTTTTTCATCGCGTTAGAGATTTTAGTTTAAAGCAAATGGTACCAAGTTGGTTTGTTCCTTTTGTGGGTATTAGTGTTGCAGCTGTAACAGTTCCAAATGGTGTATATCATGATTTAGCGTATGCAATTTTTGTTTTTGGATTAATAAATTACGCTATTATTTTGCCTATTATGGTATATCGACTTATTTTTGCAGAAGAAATTAATGATAATTTTAAACCAACTATTGCAATTTTGGCTGCACCTGCAAGCTTATCCTTAATGGCGTATCTTAGTTTGGAACAAAATCCTTCTTTATTACTTTGTAGTATTTTGTTTGGTATTGCTATTTTAATGACTGTTATTATTTATATTGCATTCTTTAAACTTCTTCGTTTACCTTTTAGTCCTGGCTTTGCAGCCTATACATTTCCAATGGCTGTTGGTGCTGCTAGTTTAATAAAAGTATCAGAAGTTCTTGCTACATATCCTTTACTTATTCAATATAGTTGGGAAGTGCATGTAATGGGAATTATTGAAATGATAATTGCTACTTGTGTCTGTATCTATGTTGTTATAAGTTTTATTCTTTATTATGTTCGAGCATGGAAATCTATTGTTATGGCTAGACGAGCAGCAAATATGGACGATGAATGTTTTGATGATGAATGTTTAGAATGTTTTAGTAAATGTTAATGAAAATAAATAATTATAAAAAAGATCACATAGTTATGTGGTCTTTTTTTGTGTATGGGAAATGATTTCCATTATACTTTTTAATAAATATTTTTGTTTTTATAAGACTTCTTTTTGATATTTCAAAGAAAGGTTTTATTTTTTATGTAATTATTAATATTGTTAAGATAATAATT
>JAHHTE010000145.1 GCA_020024815.1 Mailhella sp. | reverse complement strand
ATACTGATGTTCCAATGTTTTATGGAGTAAAAGTTTATGATAGATTAAAGGCTAATATTCAAGAATTACAGAAAAATGAACAAGATATACTTAATTCTTCTTTACGTGATTTATATTTTCGTATTCAAGAATTGACTGCCCAACAAAATGGAATTGCGACGTTATTTATTAAATTAGAAGAGTTAAGAAATAAAGAAACATCAATTATTATTAGTTTAGATTCGTTAGCTAATCAGTCAATGCAATTATCAGTAAATATTTTTGAAAAACTTAATAATACAGCTAAAAATCAAAATAATGAAATAAAAACCATGATGGATTATTTATCTTATTCAACAATTTTTATTAGTATTATTTCTTGTATTTTGATTGTCTTAGTTTATAAGTTTTTATTGCGATATATTCTTAGTCCATTTCGTTTATTAGATGATTATATAAAGAAAAGAGTTGATACTTATTCTTGTTCAACTTCTGAATATGGTGTTTCTGAAATAAGAGATTTAACATGTGCAGTGTATGATTTTGTAGAGCAGATAGAAGAAAATGATAGGAAATTGCGAGAATCTCATCAAAATTTAGAAGAATTAGTTTTACAAAGAACAGAAGAAATACGACAATTATCTGAAAAAATAGTAAAACTTTCTGAAGAAGAACGTTTTAAACTTGCAGCAGAATTACATGATGATATTGGTTCAAATATTGGAACAATTAAATTTGGAATTGAACATGCTTTACGTTTGCTTAGTGAATCTGAAATGAAAAATGCAAGAGAGGCATTAGATGGTTCTATAAAAATTGTTAAAAGTGTTGCTAATCAACTACGGAGAATACAAACAGATTTAAGACCTCCTCATTTAGATATTGGGTTGTTAAAAACTCTTGAATGGTATATAGAAGATTATAAAATTACACATCCAACAATAACTATAAATGCTGATTTCTTTTTTGATGAATTACTGTTAAGTTCAACATTGCAAACTGTTACATTTAGGATTATACAAGAATGCATGAATAATATTGCAAAGCATAGTCAAGCAACTTTGGTTATAGTACAAGTTATTCAAGATGTTGATTATAAAGTTATCATTATTGATAATGGAGTAGGTTTTTCATTAGAGAAGCAAGAAAAGAATTTAAATAGTAATGCGGGTCATGGTATTCGTAATATAAAAGAACGTGTGGTTATAAGTGGGGGTATATTGCATATTGAAACAGCAAAAGGTAAAGGAACAAAAATAGAAGCCACTTGGAACTTATAATAATGAGGTAACTATGCAAAAAATGCAAACTGTTGGGTTTATTGGTTGTGGAAATATGGGATCGGCTATTATTCAAGGTATTAGTAAATCTCAAAATTTTAAAGTAGCAGGTTATGATCATAATGCTTATAAGTTAGAAAAATTACAAAAAGAATGTGGATTAATTATTTGTCAAAGTGAAGAAGAATTGACTAAGCTTGTAGATATTATTGTTATTGCTGTGAAACCTTATGCTGTGCAAGCTTTGGTTAATAAAATAATGCCGTTTCTAAATAATGAAAAAATACTTTGCTCTATTGCTGCAGGTGTTTCTGTGGAAACAATTAAACAAGCTAGCTCTTCTCTTTGTCCTGTTGTTGTAGTAATGCCTAATACTCCAGCTATGGTTGGTGAAGCTTGTACTGCATTATGTTTTGATGATACAATGCTTAGTTTTTCTCAAAAAGAAATGATACAAACAATTTTTAATGCAGTAGGTACAACTGTTATTTTACCTGAAAGTTTTTTTTCTGAATTTTCTACATTGATTGGAAGTGGCCCTGCTTTTGTTTTTTATATGCAAGAAGCAATGATGGAAGCTGCTATTCGCTTAGGTTTTCGTTATGATGATGCAAAAAAATTAATAGATCAACTTTTTGTGGGAAGTGCAAAATTGGCTCAAGCAAATGCTCATACAGATCATGCTAGATTGCGTTTGAATGTGTGTTCTCCAAAGGGTACAACTATTGTAGGTATGAATACATTAGATAAAAATACTGTTCGTGGGGCAATAATTGATGCAATTCTTGCTACTTATGATAGAAATTTAGAACTCATAAAAAAGAATAATTAGGAGTTGTTATGCAAATAGATAATCAATTAGAATTTTTTTCTCATGTAGTTAGTAATGATTTTGATATAATAGTTGCACTTTTAAATAAACAGAAAACAGGTGAGGAGAAAGGAGAAAGCAAATTACTAACTTCTCGGAATTATAAATGTTATGTTCCTGATCATCATCAATATGCTGATGAAATAGCTTTAGAGTGTGTTCATCAAAGTAGTTTTTCATCTTATGATGAAATGTTAAAAGCTACGGCTAACATTTTGGGAGTAACTGGTAATAGTTTAGAAGAAATAGAACATAATATTATCTTTGCAATTTTAGCATTACCAACTAAATTGTATACAGAAGAAGATTTTATTCGTTTAGCTATTGAACTTCGACTTGACCCTAATGCATATACTTTTTTAGGGATAAAAGAAGCACTATTGCAAAAATACAAAGAAAATGAAATGTTACCTTTTTACAAGGTTGCAATGCTAATTAATGCAATGGTATTGGGATATTTTAAACAAAATCCTTGTCAAGAATCTATTCCTTATTGTTCTTCTTTGCTTGAGCTTAGAAGTGTTGACGCTTTTACAAAGTTTGAGTTATTTAAACAAGATATTTTTCAAAATTGTTCTGAACAAGAAATTTTTTGTATGGCTTTAGTTCTTGCAATTATAGCGTTACGTAAAAAAGATATTGTTTTTTATGGTCGTTCTGGAGATTCCAAAGCAGAACTTGTACGTAAATTAAAAAGATTTACTGTACTTTTAAAAACAGTACCACAATTTGCAAAAAGTTCTCAATGCGAAGTATTGCAAAATATTTATGCCTTTAGTGTTGTATATTTAGGTCGTTATCAAATGCCCATGCCACGTGAAATGGCTTGTGAAATGCTTTTTGCAACAAAATTTTCTGATTTTTCACAAGAAGAACAAAAAGCGTTATTAGAAGCAGAAAAAACAACAGAAAGTTTGGAAAGTCTTACACAAAAATTATTGGCAAGTGGAATAAGTAAAGATCAAATGCAAGATTTGATTGGAGTATTAGCACTTTCAAAAAATAAATTGATAAAAATTGAAAATATTTTTATTGAATGGTCTGTAAAGTTGGGATTAAGATAAGTAGAAAGTTTGTTAGTTAGAAATTTTTAATGTTTTTTTATGAGAGGAAAACTTTTGAAAAAGTTTTCCTCTCATACTCTCCTTTCAAAACTTTTTAATCCAAAAGCTCTTTTACGTGCAAAAGAGCTTTTGTTTTTTAACGTTGTGTTTTTATTTTTTTTATAATTAGTAGAGGGTATTTCTAACTTATATTCTTATCTAAGTAAATTTATTGAAGTTTGTTTCAATAAATTTGTTTAATTGAGGGTTGGGGTATGTTTTATCTGTCATTTTCTTTGTTGTAATAGCTAAAGTGAAATTATTTTAAAAATAAACTTTGTTAGATTTTTGTTATACTGATTAAAGTAAAATTATTTTCCTTATGAAAAGAGAAAATTATTGTATTCTTTCACAGCCAGCACCTTCAATAATACTTTTTCCTCCACTTTGTGGAATAATATTTATTTGTGTAGGAATACGTTCTTTTAATAAAGGAATATGAGAAATAATTCCAATAAGTTTTCCTTGTTGTTGCATGGTTGCAAGAGTAGAAAGAGCCATTTCTAAGCTATCTTCATCAAGAGTTCCAAAACCTTCATCTAAGAATAGAGAATCAACACTAATGGTATTACTTGCCATTTGAGCAAGACCAAGAGCAAGGCTTAGACTTACGATAAAACTTTCACCACCTGATAGGGTTTGAACAGAACGTATTTCTCCTCCTTGATAATCATCTAGAATATTAAGGCTTAATGGTTCTTCTGTATCACGGATTAAAAGATATCGTTTTTGTAATTGTTTTAATTTTTGATTAGCAAAATAAATTACTTTTTCAAATGTTATACCTTGTGCAAAGGTTCTAAATTTTTTTCCGTCTGATGAACCAATTAATTTATCTAAAAGTTCCCAATGTTCTAGATCTTTTTGTAGTTTTTCTAATTCTTGTTTTATTTGAATTGTTTTTTGTTTATTAAGAGTATCTTGTCGTAATTTTTCTTCAATACTTCCCAATTCTTGAAGAATTGTTTGCAATTCTGTTTGTTTTGTATTTGCTTGTTCTTTTATTTCTTCTAAAGAGGCAAGTGTTAGTTTTTTATTTTTTTCTATTTGTAATTTTTCAGTATATTCTTTTTCTTTATCTTGGGTAAGAAGAATATTTTTTTCAAGTTCAGCAAAATAGATTTTTAATTTTTCTTTTTCTTCTGCTGGCATTATGGCTTGTATATATTCTTCTTTTGATAGAAAATTATTTTGTTCAAGTGCAAGATTGAATTTTTCTGTATTCGTAGTTAATTCACCATTTGTGCGAAGAAATAGTTCATTTTTTAATTTAATTTGTTCAGTTGTTTTTGTTAATATATTTGTATAATCAAGATGTTTTTTTCTTTTTTCCTCATGTTGCTTTTCTAATTCTTGGATATTTTTCTGAATTTGTAATTTTTCTTGTTCTGGGTTTTTTGTTCCGAAAAGTTCCATTCTTTCTTTTTGGTTTATGTCAAATTCTGTTTGTTTTTCTTGTTTAACTTTTTCTTGTTCAATTAATTGTTTTTCTTTGTCTTTGTATTGATTTTCCAAAATTGCTAGATTTGTTTGTTTTTTATTAATGCTTTCTTCTAATGATGTTTTTTTAATTTCATTATTCTTCCAAAGTGTAATATATTGTTTTAATTCATCAATAAGTTTAGAAGAATTATGATCAATTTCATAAATATTAAATGGTTTAACTTCTTGTAAAAGAATTTCTTTATTTTTTGAAAATTCTTCTAAAAGTTGTTGACGTTCATTTTGTTTTTTTTCTAATTCTTGCGTTATGATTGAAAGATTTTTTTCTTTTTCTGTAATGCTTATTTGATTAGCATTGATTTTACCTTTTATTTCTGTAAGTTCTAAATTTAATAGATTAAGTTCTTTTTCTACTTCTTTGATTTTTTCTATTTTTTCTTCTAGGTTTTTTATTTGTAAGTCGTTTTCTGTAAGAGAAGGAATATTGCCTTCTGCATAAGGGTGATGTAATGCTCCACAAAGAGGGCAAGGTTTATTATCTTCTAATTTTTTTCTATGTTCTTCTAAACTAAGAATACGTTCAATAAATCCTTTTTTTTCTCTAAGATGTTTTAATTCATTTTCAAATTCACGTAGTAATTTATTATTTAATAATGTAGTATAATTTTTTTCTTTTTCTTTATGTAGTTGTAATTTTTCTTTTTCTTTTTTTTGTGAAGAAAGAATTATTTCTTTTGTTTCTTGTAATTCTTTGTTTATGGTCTTTTTAAGC
>JAHHTE010000144.1 GCA_020024815.1 Mailhella sp. | reverse complement strand
TTGGTTAGCTAATATTTTTCTATTTAATAATACAATAAATTAATAAGAATATAAAAATCTTCCTTTGTTTTTTTATTTGTTTTATTTTTGTAACATAACAATATGAGAAATAAGAAAAATTATAACTTTTTTATTCTATTATATTTAGTACTGTTAGTATATAATATTACATATTTTCACGTTATAAAGAAGTAATCTCTCTTTGTTCTTATTTCTATTTTAATCGTTATAACGCAAAAATTATAGATAATGAAGTAAATTAGATATAACTAATTTAGATAAATAACTATTACTAGTTTAAAAGTATTCTTTGTTAGTAATTAGTTTAAAGTTTATTTTTGATTACTGGTTAGTTTTTTACTCTTTTCTCAAACAACACTTGATTAAGGCAAATTTCAAAAAGATAACTTTATCCTATTTTTTTGATTGCATTACCAATTAATTTTGCAATCCTTTAAAAAATTTTTATAAGGCATAATTATATATTGCTAAGCAATTAATAATCATTAACTTAATGAATTAAACATACCTTAAAAATACTCTCTAAAATATATAAAAATAAAAGCTCTTTTGTATATAAAAGAGCTTTTAGACTAAAAAGTTTTATGGGGGTGTATGAGGGGAGAACTTTTTCAAAAGTTCCCCCTCATAAAATTATTTTATTTCTTAATTATTTACTAAAAACAAGTTTTTTTACATCATCAACGTGTTCAACTGGATGAACTTTTATTTTTTCTAATAATTCTGTTGGAATGTCTTCTAAATCTTTAACATTTTGTTTTGGAATAATTACATCTGTTAGCCCACGAGTTACAGCTGCAAGAATTTTTTCTTTAATACCACCAACAGGTAATACACGGCCACGTAACGTTATTTCACCTGTCATACAATATTCTGCTTTTAATGGTTTATTTTGTAAAGCAGATAAAATTGCACTAAAAATGGTTACACCAGCAGAAGGTCCATCTTTAGGGGTTGCACCTTCAGGAACGTGAACATGTATGTCATTCTTTTCGTGAAAGTCTTCATCAATGCCTAATTCATTGGAATGATTTCTAATATAAGAAATAGCTGCTTGACAACTTTCCTTCATTACATCACCAAGTTTTCCTGTAAGAAGGATACTTCCCTTTCCTTTCATAAGACTTACTTCAACGTAAAGAACATCGCCACCTGCTTGAGTCCAAGCAAGACCTGTTGCAACACCAGGAAGGAGGATTTTATCGCGTTCTTCTTCTACAAAACGTGGAGCACCAAGAAGATCTTCAACTACTTTTGGAGTAATAGAACAAGATTTAATTTCTTGTTCTGCAACTTTACGAGCAATTTTACGACAAATAGAACCTATTTCTCGTTCTAAATTACGCAAACCAGCTTCTCTTGTATATTCACGAATAACTTTTTTTATTGCAATATCAGAAATTTTTATTTGTTTTTCTGTTAATCCATTATCTTTGATTTGACGCTTTAAAATATATGATTTTACAATAGCTAGTTTTTCAAGCTCTGTATATCCTGAAAGACTAATAACTTCCATTCTATCACGCAAAGCATGAGGAATAGAGTCAAGACTATTTGCAGTACATATAAATAAAACTTTTGATAAATCAAATTCAACATTAAGATAATGATCGCTAAAATGGCTGTTTTGTTCTGGATCAAGAGCTTCTAATAGAGCAGAACTTGGATCACCTCTAAAATCACTTGCTAATTTATCTATTTCATCAAGTAAAATTATAGGATTACGAGTTCCAGCATTCTTTAATGCTTGAATAATTCTACCAGGCATTGCCCCTACGTATGTTCTTCTATGTCCACGAATTTCAGCTTCATCACGCATACCACCTAAAGATATACGTTGAAATTTTCTATGCATAGCTTTTGCAATAGAACGACCTAAAGAAGTTTTTCCAACACCTGGAGGCCCTACTAAACATAAAATAGTTGCTTTTGCTTCTGGGTTTAATTTACGAATACTAAGAAATTCTAAAATTCTATCTTTAACTTTATTTAATCCATAATGATCAGCTTCTAAAACTTCTTTTGCTTTTGGAATATCTAAAACATCTTTACTTAATTTTTTCCATGGAAGTTCTACAAGCCATTCAAGATAAGAACGAACCACATTTGCTTCTGCAGAATCTGACCCCATATTTGCAAGTCGGCGTAATTGTTTATCAGCTTCTTTTTTTGCTTCTTTTGATAAGCCTACTTTATTGATAGCTTCACGTAGGCTATCAAGTTCTTCTTCAGCATCTTGACCTTCACCAAGTTCAGAACGAATGGCTTTAATTTGTTCACGCAAATAATAACTTTTTTGGGCTTTATCCATACCTTCGCGAGCAATATTTTGAATTTTTGCTTGCAAATCTGCAATTTCAACTTCTTTTAATAAATGACTATTAATCATTTTTAATCGTTCTAAAGGATTAAGACATTCAAGCATAGCTTGAGCTTCATTTGCTTTTAATCGCATATTGGAAGCTATTAAATCAGAAATTTTTCCTGCTTCATTTACTTGAGATAAAATCCCCATAATTTCAGCAACAGGAACACCACGTAATTGTAGGATTTTTTCACTATTTTCACGTGCTGTTCTTATAAGTGCTTCTATTTCTGGACTTTCTTCAATTTGCATTTCATCAACTAAGTGAATTTTTACTTTTGGATAATCAGTATTCCGTACTTCTTTTTCAGCTTTAGCACGACTAACACCTTGAACAAGAGCTTTTATATATCCATTTGGTAATTTGATCATACGAAGAATAAGCCCAACTGTCCCAAAAGAATGAAGATCAGAAAAATTAGGTTCTGCAATTTCTGAATTTTTTTGGCAAGTTACAAAAATAAATTTACTTGTATTATACGCATCTTCAATAACTTTAATGCCTTCTTCTCTTGTTTCATAAATAGGCATTATCATTGAATTAAATAACACATTTTCACGTAAAGAGAGTAAACCTAATTCTTGTGGAATTTGATCTAATAAAGCAGAATCACCAATGGTTATTTCTTGGTCAGAGTTAAGAAGATCTTGCACAATATCAATAGATTTTGTTAAATTGTCTTGTGTTGTTTTTTTTGATTTAACACGTTTAGGTGCATTTTCTTTTATATTTTTTTTATTTTCTTTTGTTGTAGAAGTTTTTTTTCTTGTTTGTTTTGCTTTTTTTTCTTCGTTTTTTTCTTCAATTATATCTTCTTTTTTCTTAGTCATGCTCTATCCTATCAATATAATCAAATTTATAAAATTTGTTTATCACTATGATCTAATAAATTACTATCATCTAACAAGTGATTATTAGCTAAACTTATAACTTTTCCATCAGCAATTATAAGATGATCAAGTAAACGTATCCCCATTAAATTCATTACTTTTTGCACATGTAATGTTGTTTCTCTATCAGCCCAAGAAGCTTTTTTTATTCCTCCTGGATGATTATGAACTAAGACTAATGCTGTTGCTTTTTTGGTAATAGCTAATTCTGCAATCATTTTAGGAGAACAAAAGGCTGCATCCATTTCCCCTGTATTAACTTTATCAAAACTAAGCAATCTATTATTATTGTCAAGTAAGGCTACCCATACTTCTTCATAATATAAACCATCAAGAACACAACGAGCAAGCATTGCAATATCATCTAATGTAACGGATTTCTTTTCTTTTATTGGTTCAATAAAATATCTTGCAACAAGTTCTCTAAGTAAAATAAAAAATATTTTTGATGATTCTCCAATGCCTTTTATGGATTCTAGTTCTGTTGGATGGGCATTTAGAACTCCCCAAAGAGAACCAAAATGTTTTAATAAATCTTTTGCTAATGGTTTAGTATCACATCTTTTATTTACATAACCAAGTAAAAGTTCTAATAACTCGTACGATTCTGCTTCACGAGGATTTTTTAAAATTCTTTCACGTAAGCGTATTCTATGCCCTAAATAATGTGGATCATCTTGTGCCATGCTTTACTCACTTGTTTTGACGGAATAAAGCAATGCTAATTCCATTAAATTTTTATTGTAAATATTTGTAATATCTTTTAATAATTCTTCAAATGTTTCTAAAGGATCTTTTTTCCCTGATTTAACAGAAAATTCTGCAAATGTAAGTAAGGAAATTATTTTTGAAATATATGTAAAACCAAGTTGTTGAGCTATTTTAGTTTTATAATTTAAAATTTGATTGTTTAGAAAAGTAGGTTCATTTGCTTTTATTTTCCAAAGTAAACGCATTTCTCTTGCCATAATAGCAATAAAAGCAAAAAGATAACTATCTTCTACTATTCTACCTTCTTTTATAAAAAAAGACCAAACTTCTTTTGCTTTTCCTGTTTCTATTTTTTTTACAATATCAAATAAACCTAATTCTGGTGTATAGTTTGTAAGTTGTGCTACAACATTTATATTAATTTCTCCATTTTCTGAAAAAAGATATAATTGTGCTAACACATTATTAATACTATTATAATCAGGACTAAGTGTATTTTGTAAAATATGAATTATATCATTTGATAAAGATAAATCATACTTTTGTTTTGCTTCTTTTAAAAGAATTTGAGCAAAATTTTTTTCTGTAATACCAATAGATTCAAAATACCATTTTTGTTTTTTTGCAAATTCAAAACATTTTTGTTTTTGAATTAAAACAGGAAGTTTTAATTTTCCTTTATCTAAGGTATTATTAATAAAAAATATAGGAAAAACATCTTCACGAGGTTTACCCAATGCTAAAGAAAGTCTTTTCCATATTTCAGCATTAAGTTCATGTGTATCTCGTATAAAAAAAATCTTTTTTTTAATTTCAAAACTTACTTCATCTAATGCAATAAAAAATTTATTTGATAATAAATCATCAACCCAAAAAGTATGGCGTTCGGCTTTTATCCATTCATTACCAAAAGAAGAAATATATTCTTCCATATATTCTTTAGCCAGTTGAACATCAGGACAATGACAAAAATAAAAGCCTGCTATTTTTTCCATACTAATTAAAAATTATTTTCCATTGCATTAAAAATATCATAAATAAGTTCAGATAAGTTTTCTCTTACAGCACTTTCTTCATTCATATTATCAAAATATTCACTTGCAGACAAAACTCCAGAACGCCAAACTTCATTTGTTACAGAATTTCTAACAGTTACTTCCATTTCAATATAAATGGTACTTAATAATGTTCTATCTGTTTCATCATTTAAAAATGATCGAGATTCAAACCGAGGCATAATAACTTCAATAGTATAATCTGCCTTATCTTTATTTTCCCATTTTGCTAATCTACGCATATTCATTTCAGTATGAAATAAATTTGTAACATAATAATTAACCCAAGGATATAGAGAAGGATCTTCAATTTTGGTAATGGCAACAGTTTTGTTGCCATCACCTAAAACAGAATTTATGTTTTTTGTTGTTAATCCTTGAACTTTATATCCACAAGCACTTGAAAATAATAAAGCACTCAAAAAAAAGAAACGTAAAAATTTTTTCATA
>JAHHTE010000143.1 GCA_020024815.1 Mailhella sp. | reverse complement strand
ATATAAAAATATTATGAAAAGTTTTTTATGCGTTGGAGTAGAAAGAGAATAAAAGTAAAATAAAGTATTTTTGCAAGAAAATAAAGTTTATAATACGGTAGAAAAATATAATGAAAAAATAGAAAAAGCCCACAAAGTGGGCTTTATATTAGAAAGGACATTCACCATAATTTTCTTTATAACGTTGTCTAAAGTTTTCAAGGCTATAATAATGTTCTTGTGTACCGTATTTTTCAATACAAAAAGCAGCACAAGTACTACCAATTTTTACACTTGTTTCAATATCAAGTCCTGATGTTAATCCTTTAAGTAAGCCAGCACGTAAAGAATCACCAGCTCCTGTTGGATCTGCAAGTGTAGTAATTTTAGGAGCTTTAATAACAATATCTTCCTTGCCTTTTTGGGAAATTTGGCAACCACCTTCACCTAAGGTAGTAAGAATATATTTTGTTTTTTCTAAAAGTTCAGATTTTGATTTTCCAGTTCTTTCAGAAATGAGAGCAATTTCATAATCATTACCGATTAAAATTTCAGAACCTTCAATGCTTGCAAGGTGAGACTCTTTGCTAACAGCAGGAATTTGTTGACCTGGATCATAAATATAAGGCACATTTCTTTCTTTAAAAATTTGTGGGAATTTGCCCATATCTTCAGCATTACCTGGTGATACAATACCAAAATCACCTTGTTGAATTTTAGCATAAGCACTTGGATCAGCAGGGGTATTCATTGCAGCAGGGCTAAATCCAGTAATTTGGTTTCCTTTTTGGTCAGCAGTAATGTAGGCACAAGCTGTAAGTTGTTCTTCTAAAACACGAATTCCATCAAGATTGATTTTCATATTTTGGAGAGCTTTTTCATAACTACCTTTAAAATCATGTCCAACAGAGCAATAAATATGAGGAAACTCACCAAGCATGGAAAGGTTGTATGCAATATTGCTTGCTGTTCCACCACGTTTTTCTTCAATTCTATCAATAAGAAAAACAACACTAAGCATATGAAGTTTATCAGGTAACAAAAGGTCTTCAAAATTTCCTTTATAAGACATAATTCTATCAAAAGCCACAGAACCCATAATATGAATATTCATATAATCACCTATAAATATTAGTTTTTTACTGTTGTTGTAATCCAAGAAAGAAAATCTTGATTACCATTACAAAGAGGATAAGCCACTATACAAGGAATTTCATAACTATGCAAATGTTTTACAGTATTTTCAATTTTTGTAAAATTTTCTTGTATTGTTTTGGCTACAATAGCGTATTCTGTTTCTTCACAAAGTGCATTTTCCCATTCATAAAGACTTTCAATAGGAAAAATATTAGCACAAGCAATTAATTTTTCTTGTAATAGGGCTTTACAAATTTTTTTAGCTTCATCTTTATCTTTTGTTGTAATATAGCAAATTATGTGCATAAAAAACCTTTTGCCTTTAATTGTATTCTTGCATAAAATTCTTTTTTTATTTTAATATAAGGATAGTATATGATAGATTACAAAAAAATTCAAAATATAATGCAAGATATAAAAAATACACAAGAAATTGATTTACGTATTGATAATGCAAAAATTGCTGATGTATATAGAGGAATATTTTTTGAGGGATCTGTATGTGTTCATCAAGGGGTAATTGTTGGCTTTAGTCAAATGAAAGCTAAAAAAGTTATTGATGCAAATAATGCCTATCTTGTGCCAAACTTTTTTGATGGTCATGTGCATATTGAATCCTCTATGCTTAGTCCAGAAAAATTTGCAGAACTTGTTATTCCTTTTGGGACAGGTACTGTTATTGCAGATCCACATGAAATTGCTAATGTTAAAGGTTTAGAAGGCATACGTTTTATGATAGAATCAGCAAAGCAAAGTTTGCTTGATGTAAAATTTATGTTGCCTTCTTGTGTGCCAGCTCTTCCTTTTGAAGACGCTGGAGCTAATCTTTTTGCAGTTGATTTAGCGGAACTTATTGATAATGAAAATGTTTACGGACTTGGTGAAATGATGAATGTGCCGGGTGTTCTTATGCAAGATAGTTCTGTTATTGAAAAATTAGCTCTTGCAAGAGATAAACAAAAGATGATTGATGGACATTCACCAAATTTAGATGGTGCAAATCTTGATATGTATGTATTAGCAGGTGTTCGTACTGACCATGAATGTACAACAGTTGCAGAGGCAATGGATAGAATACAGCGAGGTATGTATGTTATGCTTCGTGAAGGTTCTGCTGCCCATGATTTAGTTAATCTTTTACCTGTTGTAAATGAACATACAATAAAAAATTGTCTTTTATGCACTGATGATAAGCAATGTGCTGATATATTAAAACGTGGGCATATAAATGATTCTGTTCGCCTTGCCATTGCACATGGTATTGCACCTATTGATGCAATTAAAATGGCAACAATAAATGTGGCTGAAGCGTATGGTTTAAAGGATAAAGGAGCAATAGCTCCGGGTAAAGAAGCAAGTTTTATGCTTTTAAAAGATTTTGAAAATTGTATGCCTTATGCTGTTTATATTAATGGGGAACTTGTTGCTGAAAATGGAAAATATATTGCAAAACATAATGATGAAAAAAGTATTTTGCTTGAAGAATTAACAAAATCAATGCAAGAAAGTATGCAAACAATACTTCCACAAGAGTTAATTTTGTCTATTCCATCTAAAAAAGCTCGTGTTATTCGAGTATTACCACATTCTCTTTTAACAAAATGTGAGGTTATGGATATTGCAACTGATGAGCAAGGAAATTTTGTATTTGAACAAAACAAGGGAATGTTAAAACTTGCTGTTGTGGAACGTCATAAAAAAACTGGTAAAGTAGGACTTGGACTTTTGCATTTTGAATATGGCTTACA
Source organism: Mailhella sp. (assembly GCA_020024815.1). Classification (GTDB taxonomy): domain Bacteria; phylum Desulfobacterota; class Desulfovibrionia; order Desulfovibrionales; family Desulfovibrionaceae; genus Taurinivorans. The sequence goes on along the minus strand of JAHHTE010000143.1, from coordinate 2,642 downwards.
AAATGGTGCTATTGCCACAACTATTGCTCACGATAGCCATAATATTGTTGTTGCAGGGGATAATGATGCTGATATTCTTTTTGCATTACAAGAAATAGAAAAAATGGGTGGTGGAATTGTAATGGTAAGTCATGGAAATGTGCTTGCTAAATTACCATTAAATATAGGTGGGCTTATGAGTTCTGCTGAACCACAAGAAGTGGCTAATGCTTTACAAAAATTATATACTCTTGCTAAGGATCATTATAAAATTTGGGAAAAAGCTGATGCATTTATGACATTAAGTTTTCTTGCATTGCCTGTAATTCCTGATTTAAAACTAACACCACAAGGTTTATTTGATATTACAAAGTTTAGCTTTGTTGATATTGATGCAACAAAATAATTAGTAAAGATTTAGAGGGGGAATTTTCCCCCTTTTTTATGGTTAGAAAGTGAAATAAAATGACAAAGTATAGAATAATAAAATTTTCTAACAAGCTAATAGTGTAATTTTTTTGATTAAATATTTCTTATAATGAATAATGTCTTTTTTTTTAATGCATACATAAAAATTTTTAAAAATTAATTGTTTTGTTAATTAGTTGTAACAATTTAGATAATTTTTTCTTTTATGGAATGTGTTCTGCTTATCACAAAGTATTTTGTTTCTTTAAAAAGAAAAATGCACTATATATTTAATTAGAAACTAAAAGAAAAATTTTTATATTTTTGAAAATGAAAATTATTTTTATTATTAACTTATTGTATTTATAAAATTAGATTTTAAAGTGTGTAAGAAACTAAAAAGTGCCTTCTTTTCAATTAAAAAAAAATGATTATATTATAATTTCAGTAATGGGTTGTATGTTTTTTAGAAAATTTAAATTTTTTATTAACAATTAAATCCCAAAAAAGGAGAAATAAACATGACCGATAACATAGCTAATAAATTAAAAAATGTTTATTCTTTATTTATTGGTGGGGAATGGAAACCAGCTTCTGATGGTTCTCTTTACACAAGTATAAATCCTGCAAATGGTGAAGCATTGGCTCAATGTGCTGAAGCAACAAGAGAAGATGTTGATTTAGCTATTAAAGCAGCTTGGAAAGCATATCCAGCATGGAAAAAAGTAGAAAAAAATGAAAAAGCAGCTATTTTAGAAAAAATTGCTGATCGTATTGAAGAAAATAAAGAATGGCTTGCTCGTGTTGAAAGCATGGATAATGGTAAACCTATTCGTGAAACATTAGCTGTTGATATTCCACACTCTGTAAATCATTTTAGATATTTTGCGAGTTTAATTCGTACTGATGAAGGAACTGCTTCTATTGTTCCTGGTAACTTAATGAGTTTGGTACTTAGAGAACCATTAGGTGTTGTAGCTCAAATTGTTCCATGGAATTTCCCATTCTTAATGGCAGCATGGAAAATTGCTCCAGCTTTAGCATCAGGAAACTGCATTGTTTTTAAACCTTCTTCTGAAACATCATTAAGTGTTCTTGAATTTGCACGTATAATTGAAGATTTACTTCCAGCAGGTGTATTTAACGTTATAACTGGTGCTGGTAGCAAGTCAGGACAATATATTTTGGAACATTCTGATATTAGTAAATTAGCATTTACAGGTTCAACTGAAATAGGAAAAACTATTGCAAAAGCAGCAGCAGAAAAACTTATTCCATCAACATTAGAACTTGGTGGTAAAAGTGCGAATATTGTTTTTGATGATTGTGATGAAGAGCGTGCTTTAGAAGGTGTGCAATTAGGTATTCTTTTTAACCAAGGTCAAGTATGTTGTGCTGGTTCAAGAGTATTTGTGCAAGAAAAAATCTATGATGATTTTGTAGCAAAGCTTGTAAATTTATTCAAAAAAGTTCGTATTGGTGATCCATTAAATCCTGAAACACAAATGGGGGCACAAATTAGTAAAAAACACGCTGCAAAAATTATATCTTGCATTGAATCTGCAAAAAAAGAAGGTGCAGTAGTTGCTGTTGGTGGTGATTATTACACAGAAAATGGTTGCGATAAAGGAAGTTTTATTCAGCCAACATTGCTTGTTAATGTTGAAAATACAATGAATGTTGCACAAGAAGAAATCTTTGGTCCTGTTGCTGTTGTTATTAAATTCAAAACAGAAGATGAAGTTATTGCAATGGCAAATGATTCTCAATATGGACTTGGTGGTGCTGTTTGGACAAAAGATATTAACCGTGCTTTAAAAGTAGCAAGAAATATTGAAACAGGACGTATGTGGGTAAATACTTATAACCAAATTCCTGAAGGTGCTCCTTTTGGTGGGTATAAAAAATCTGGTATTGGTAGAGAAAACGATAAATCTGTTTTAGATGCGTATAGTCAAAAGAAAAATATTATGATTAACCTTAATGAAACTCCATACGGTTTATATAATTAATTTTTTTTGTCATTAGTGTTGTTTTAGTTATGTAATAAAAAACTGTCTTATATAGTATAAGGCAGTTTTTTTTATGGTATTTTATGATAAATTAATTTAGCAAAATGTGTAAGATAATGCATACATTATGCATAGAATTTTCAATATGTTAGCATATTTTAATGTATGCATTAGAAAAAATGTTTAGTTAATTTTTTTCATATTTTTAAATTTTAAAATTATTAATAAAAGATATTTTTAGTG
>JAHHTE010000142.1 GCA_020024815.1 Mailhella sp. | reverse complement strand
TCAATAAATTTGCCTGATTGAGGGGGGTTGGGGGAAATCATTTCCCCCAAAAAAAATGAGGATATTATGAGTCAAGATAATTTGATGAACAACAACAAGGTAACAGACGATTATAATGCATCGGCTATTACGATTTTGGAAGGTCTTGCTGCTGTTCGTAAGCGTCCAGCCATGTATATTGGAAGTACGGATATACGTGGTTTACATCATTTAGTTTATGAAGTAGTGGATAACTCTATTGACGAAGCAATGGCTGGCTATTGTGACAAAATAGAAGTTATATTGCATTTAGATAATAGTGTTACAGTTCGTGATAATGGACGTGGTATTCCTGTTGATATTCACCCAAAAGAAGGTATCCCAGCTGTACAAGTTGTTATGACTAAACTCCATGCAGGTGGTAAGTTTGATAATAATGCGTATAAAGTATCTGGTGGATTGCATGGGGTTGGGGTATCTTGTGTAAATGCTTTGTCTGAATGGTTAGAAGTAACCATTCGTAGAAATGGCAAACGTTACCAACAACGCTATGAACGTGGAAATCCTGTTACAGATGTTATTGAAGTTGGTGAAGCAGAAGGACATGGTACAAGAGTTCATTTTTTACCAGATGATCAAATTTTTGAAACAAGTGAATTTTCTTTTGATATTTTAGCAAAGCGTTTTGAAGAATTAGCGTATTTAAATAAGGGTATTGAAATTCATTGCACTGATGAAAGAACTAATGAAACCCATATTTATAAAGCAGAAGGTGGCATTAGCCAATTTGTACATGATTTAAATGCAGAAAAAAATGCATTACATCCTATTATTATGGGGGAAGGTGTACAAGATGGTGTAAGTGTTGAATTTGCTTTGCAGTATAATGCAACATATAAAGAAAATGTACATACCTTTGCAAATAATATTCGTACAGTTGAAGGTGGAACACACTTAGCAGGCTTTAAAACAGCTCTTACGCGTGCAATTAATAGTTATATTAAGGAACAACCTGACCTTACAAAAAAAATGAAAGGAGAAAGCCTTACAGGCGATGATGTTCGCGAAGGCTTAACAGCAATTATCAGTGTTAAATTGCCACAACCTCAATTTGAAGGACAAACAAAAACAAAACTTGGCAATAGTGAAGTTACAGGTATTGTGCAAGGTATTGTTTATTCAACTTTAACAGAATTTTTTGGAGAAAATCCAAAAGAAGCACGTCTTATTATTGATAAAGCCGTAGACGCAAGCCGAGCAAGAGAAGCAGCTCGTAGAGCAAAAGATTTAGTACGTCGTAAAGGTCTTCTTTCTGAAAACTCCCTTCCGGGTAAACTTGCTGATTGCCAAAGTAAAGACGCAACAGAATGTGAAATTTTCATAGTGGAAGGTGATTCTGCGGGTGGTTCTGCAAAATCAGGACGTAACCCAAATACACAAGCTATTTTGCCTTTGCGTGGTAAAATCTTGAATACTGAAAGAACACGTTTTGACCGTATGCTCACAAGTCAAGAAATTAAAAATATGATTACAGCAATGGGCATAGGTATTGGTGATGATACTGATTATGAAAAACTCCGTTATCATAAAATTATTATCATGACAGACGCTGACGTGGACGGTTCACATATTAGAACATTGATGTTAACATTCTTTTTCCGTCAATATGAAGAATTAATCAGACGTGGACATTTATATATTGCTCAACCACCACTTTTTAGAGTGTCTAAACGTTCTGCAAAATTTGAAAAATATTTAAAAGACGAAAAAGCTCTTGATGATTTTCTTTTTGAACGTTTAACAAGTGGTGTGCGTTTAGAAAATGCAGAAGGAAAAAGTTTTGCAGGTAATGATTTAGTTAATATTTTACAAAGTATTGATGTTTTGCAAAGTCGTTTTATTGAAGCAGAAAATACTGGTGTTGAGCATAATTTATTCCTTGCATTTATGGAAGATCAAGACGAAATTCCTCTTAATGAACTCCAAGAAAAGCAAATACCACAAGGCTTTAAAGACTATATGGCAAAATGTGGATATAAAACGAGCCTTGAAGTAGAAACCCATGAGGAAGAAGAACGTATTTTTATTATTTTTGAAAATAAATCAGGGCATAGGACACGTCTTGCTTTAGAATTTTTCCTTGCAAAAATGTATAAAACAGCAAAAGCTACTATGCTTGCATTAAAAAATGAATGTGGTTCTTTCCCCTTTAAATTAGAAGGTAGTGAAAGTACCATTGAAGTAACAGATTATTTTGATTTACGCGAAAAAGCCTTTGCTGAAGCAAAAAAAGGATACCAAATTCAACGTTATAAAGGTCTAGGGGAAATGAACCCAGATCAATTATGGACTACTACCATGAACCCAGAAAATAGAACTCTTTTAAGAGTAAATATTGAAAATGCAGAATCTGCGTCTAATGCCTTTGAAGAACTTATGGGGGACAGAGTAGAGCCAAGACGTGATTATATTATCCGAAACGCTTTACAAGCAGGTGAATTGGATATTTAATAAAAGTTTTTTATTTTGGAGTTTTTTTGGGGGAAATGATTTCGCTTTAGTCGTTACGACAAAGGAAGTTACGGATAAAGACAGTGTAACCCCCAAACCCCCTCAATCAGGCAAATTTATTGAAACGTATTTCAATAAATTTGCCTAACTTAGGGGATTTAGCGTTTTCATTCCACACAAAAAATAAAATTTTTGTACTATAAATTTCTATATGTACTTATATTAAAAAGTTTTGTGGGGGGTTCTAGGGGGAGAACTTTTTCAAAAGTTCCCCCCTAGAAAAAACAAAAGGATAACAAATAAAAATAACAAATAAAATTCGTGAGATTTTATTATGGATAATATGGAAAATTCGGAATTATTTCCAAGCCTTGATATTGAAAAAGAGTTGCGTCAATCTTATTTAGATTATTCTTTAAGTGTTATAGTTGGTCGTGCTATTCCAGATGCTCGCGATGGTTTAAAACCAGTACACCGTCGTATTTTGTATGCACAATCAATTTTGAATAATACATACCGTAATGCACATAAAAAATGTGCAAGAATAGTTGGTGATGTAATTGGTAAATATCACCCACATGGGGACACATCAGTATATGATGCTTTAGTGCGTATGGCACAAGATTTTAATATGCGTGACCCTTTGGAAGATGGACAAGGAAACTTTGGTTCTATTGATGGTGATAGTGCAGCTGCAATGCGTTATACAGAAGTAAGAATGAGTCGCCTTGCAGGGGAATTTTTAGCAGATATTGAAAAAGAAACTGTTGATTTTCGTGATAACTACGATGGTAGCGAACAAGAACCAACTGTTTTACCTACAAAAATTCCAAATCTTTTGGTCAATGGTTCTTCTGGTATTGCTGTTGGTATGGCAACGAATATTCCTCCACATAATTTAGGGGAACTTTGCGATGCTATTTTATTGCTTATTAATGATCCAGAGGCAAGCGTTGATGATTTAATGCAATTTGTAAAAGGTCCTGATTTTCCAACTGGTGGACAAGTTTATGCAGGTCAAGGTTTAGTGGACGCGTACCGTACTGGTCGTGGTATAGTGAAAATGCGTGGACGTATGGAAGTACGCGAACGGGGAAAAAATACACAATCTATTGTAATTACAGAAATTCCTTATGCTGTGAATAAATCTAATTTAGTAGAAAAAATTGCAGCCTTGGTTAATGATAGAAGAATTGAAGGGGTTTCTGATTTAAAAGATTTATCAGATAGAAATGGCATACGCATTGAAGTTGAATTGAAACGTGGAACTATTCCAGATTTAGTGATGAATGGGCTTTATAAATATACGCCTATGGAGTCTTCTTTTGGGATTAATATGCTTGCGGTTTTAAATAATCGTCCTGTTTTATTCAATTTAAAATCAGCATTAACTTGTTTCTTAGACCATAGACGAGAAGTTATTATTCGTCGTTCTCGCTTTGATTTAAATAAAGCAGAAGCAAGGGCACATATTGTAGAAGGATTACTTAAAGCTCTTGATATTATTGATGATATTGTTGCATTGATTAAAGCTAGTGAAACCCCACAAATTGCAAAACAAGGTTTAGTTAGTCAATTTGGTTTTACAGAAATTCAAGCCCAAAGTATTTTGGATATGCGTTTGCAACGTCTTACTGGTCTTGAACACGATAAATTGCAAGAAGAATATGATGAGCTTATGAAACTTATTGCTTATCTTAAATCTATTTTGGAAGATAGCGAAGTTCTTCGTGGCGTAATGCGTGATGAAATGACCATGATTAAAGAAAACTATGCAACAGAACGCAAAACAGAAGTTGTAGGGGAAGCTTTATCAGGTATTGATATTGAAGACCTTATTCCAGATGAAGAAGTTGTGATTACACTTTCAAGACGTGGATATATTAAACGTACCATGCTTGGAAATTATCAACAACAACGCAGAGGTGGAAAAGGTATTGCAGGATTAAATACTGGTGATGATGATTTTGTGCAAGACTTTATCACAACAACAAATCATCAATATTTATGCCTTTTTACAAATAAAGGTAGAATGTATCAGCTTAAGGTATATCAAGTACCAGAAGGTAGTCGTACAGCAAAAGGTATGCATATTGCAAATCTTTTACCTTTAGATAAAGAAGAATTTGTAGCAAATGTTTTGACTATTCGCGAATTTGCAGAAAATCAACATTTCTTTTTTGTAACTCGTTTGGGTATGGTAAAACGCTCAAGTGCAGCATTATATGAAAAATGCCGTAAAAGTGGTGTGATAGCTCTAAGTATTAAAGAAGATGATGAGCTTATTTCTGTTTTACAAGTGGAAGAAACAGACCATATAGTTTTAGCAACCAAAATGGGTATGGCTATACGTTTTTCTTGCCAAGATGTAAGAGCAATGGGACGTGGTGCGTCAGGAGTAAAAGGTATAAGCCTTAGAAAAAATGATTCTGTTGTAAGTTGTTTGCCTATTAAAGAAGAAGATACAAGCACAGAAATTATGAGTATTTCTGAATTAGGTTACGGAAAACGTACTTGTGTTGAATTATATCGCAAACAAAATCGTGGTGGTATTGGTATTATCAATTTTAAAGTAAGTCCAAAAACTGGTAATGTGCTTGGCTCTATTCCTGTAACAGACGAAGATAGCCTTATTCTTCTTACTTCAACAAATAAAATTATCCGTCTTGGAGTAAAAGAAATTAGTTCATACGGACGTGCTACTATGGGTATAAGACTTGTAAGTCTTGATGATAATGCAACCGTAGTAGGCTATGATACAGTTCCAGCTGAAAAAGATGAAACTCAAGATAACGAAAATAAAGAATAATTTTTTGGAAATTAATTATTAATAGTTTTTTAGGGGGATACCTCCTCTAAAACCTCCTTATAAAATTTTTACTTAAAAACTCTTTTGTTTGCAAAAGAGTTTTTTTATATCTGTTGCATTTGGTTTTGAATATAAAAAAAGCCGTTTTATAAAAGAAGACGGCTTTTATCATGTAGTTTGAAAATATTATAAAAAGAATTTTTTTTATTAGGGTGTGTTTCTAAATTTATATTTACTTTAACGTATTAGGCTTATAAAATAAAAAATATTTTCATAAAATCACTGACCTAATAAGTTTCACTCTCTGTAAGCGAGG
>JAHHTE010000141.1 GCA_020024815.1 Mailhella sp. | reverse complement strand
GCTTTTTTTGTGCCTAAATTTCTAATATTTGGCTGGGAGTGGGCTAATACAATACTCTTAAGTTTTTACTTAAGGGAAATATGCCCGCCGTTTCGTTGCGGTTTTGAGCTCCCAGCCTTTATTATTTTAATACTGGCTAATTCAAAAAAACAACGAGGTTTATTATGGAAAGTCAAATTTATTTAGAAAAATATGATGTAATGCTTGATATTACAGAATATGAAGAACAATTTGTAACAACAAGTCTTTGTTTGGCAGGGATTTTTAATGTAGAGCATGAGGATTTTATCCACATCTTACAAAATGAAATTTTATCTAATACTAGTTTTGATAATATCACAAATAATTTTTATTATCTTATTGATGAATTAAAAGAAGATACATATTTAGAAAGTTATTGTATAACAAGACAAGGCGTCAGTTTAATTTTTGATTATTATCATCAAGTTAGTATGTTAGATAAGCAAATGTTATTAAATATTGAAAAAGAGTTTATTAAAACATTTATGGATTATGAGCTTAAAAAGCAATATTTTATTAATAAACAAATGTGTTATGATTACAATAAATTATCTTTGAAAGTAAGTAATACATCTATTGATAAAAATGTAGAAATAGAAAAAATAAAGGAAAATCAAAGAAAATTGGAAAAAGAAATAGATGTATACAGAGAAAAAGAATATACCTTTACCAAAATAACAAGTGAAATATATAGATCCTTACTTGCCATAAAAGAAAAAATAGACGAGCAAAAGCAAGTTGATTTTATGAAAGAAATTAGAGTAATGCTTGGTAAATTAGAACCAGAATTTGCAAAAATAGATTAAAACAAAAGCCCCCAATATGGGGGCTTTTTTTATGGTCTATTTCTAAAAAAGTAAAATTTTTGTCCACTACGTCCATAACGTCCACCACGTCCACGACAAGGAAAAAATAATCTTGTATAAACAAAGAAATCTTTGTTTTGTACAAGATTTTTTATTATGTTTTGGAGTGAATATGATAGTAGGAGCGTTTGGGGGAGTTATATTTCGTACTTCTAGTTTTGATATAACTACGTTTAAAAATCTTTCTCGTAAACATTCCTATAAATTTGCAGAACATGAGGTCATAAAAGGTAAGCCTTATTTACAATATATTGGGGAAAATTTAGAGCAAATTAGCCTAGATATAGTGTTGGATAAGGGTTTTATTGCTTTGTATAAGGATTGTCGGGAGTGTAGGAATATGCTTTTAGCAATGGCAAAAACAGGCAATGCCCATAGTTTTGTAATAGGAACAACCTATTTAGGGGAATATGTTCTTGAAAGTATTGATGAAAAAGACAAGCAAATAATTGGAAATTGTATAACAAGAATGGATTTAACCCTCAATCTCAAAGAATATCATTAAATTTTTTTATGGAATATATTGTAAAACCACAAAAAATTAAAATTGGAGCAAAAAAACTTGAAGCATTACTTCAAGAAATTAACACATTGCTTTGCACAAGAAAGGGCAATGTGCCATTAGATCGTGAATTTGGTATTGATTGGGATTTTGTGGATAAGCCCATAAACGAGGCAAAGCCTCTTTATGTGGCAGAAATTTCAAGACAAATAGAAAAATATATTCCAAAAATAAAAGTATTGGAAGTGCAATTTTTAGAACAAGAGCAAAGCTATTTTGGAAAAATAACACCTAAAATTATTTTTGAAATTAAAGAAGAATATGCCCATGAATTCCAATAAATTTAATTTTATTACTAATGAATCAGGACAAAGTCCTAAAGAAATAGAAGCAAATATTATACAACGTTATGAAAAAATAACAAATACTACTTTGTACCCAGCTGATCCAGTGCGTTTATTTTTAGAAAGTTTAGCCTATACCATTGCTGTGCAAAATGCTTGTATTGATTATGCCTCAAAAATGAATTTGCTAGCCTATGCCGAAGGGGAGCATTTAGACCATTTAGGGGCTTTGCTTGGAGTATATCGTAAAGCAGAAAAACCAGCCCTAACAACGCTTGAATTTAGTATAAAAGAAGAATTACTTTTTGATGTTGTTATTCCCAAAGGTGTACGCGTTACAACAAAATCTAATGATGTTGTTTTTACTACCTTAGAAACAAAGGAAATAATAAAAGGGGAAACAACAGTACAAATTTTGGCAGAATGTACACAGGGAAATGAAAAAGCTAATGGCTTAGTAGTAGGGCAAATTTGCGAAATTGTGGACCCATTACCCTATATTACAAAGGTAGCCAATAGAGAAGATGTAACAAATGGCGACCAAAAAGAAGAAGATGAAAGTCTAAGGGAAAGAATACGCCTAGCACCAGAAACCTTTACCGTAGCAGGGAGTATTGAAAGTTATATAGCTCAAACAAAAAATGCAAGTGCAGAGATTTCTGCTGTAACAGCTACTTCTCCAGTGCCGGGAGAAGTGGATATACGCTTTGTATTAAAAGGGGGGGAATTACCCAATGCAAGCATGATTGAACTTGTAGAAAAACATTTATCTGCTGATGATGTGCGACCTTTGACGGATTTAGTAAAAGTTTCAGCTCCAGAAGTGGTGGAATATAGCATAAATCTTACGTGGTTTTTAGCAGAAGAAAGAGGCGTGGAAATAGCAAGTATACAAAAAAATGTAGCAAGTGCCATAGAAGATTATATTAAATGGCAAAATGAAAAACCAGGACGCGATGTAAACCCCAGTGAATTGATACGGAAAATCATGCAAGCAGGGGCAAAACGTGTAGAGGTAATAGCTCCATTATTTGCAAAAATTTTACCAACACAAATAGCAAAAAATCAACGTGAAATGGAAATACATTTTGGTGGAGTAGAGCTTGAGTAAGTTTTTTTAGGGGACTTCACCCCCTATAACCCCGACCAAAGGGGAAACGAGGGGCAAGCCCCTTGTGTTTTCCCCCTTTGGAAACCCAAACGCAAACCCCCTTACGCTCCATACTTTTACGCGAGCTTTGCCCGCTCCAAAGAATGTCGCTTTTATTCTCATAACTCATAAGTAAAGGCTAATTGTTTGGTTTTATAAAATTTTTAGTTTTGCAATTTTGCATACGCTATAAAAATAACCTTATAGCAATTACTACCTACAATATAAAAAGGGATCATAAGAGAATCTTCCCTTATAAATTAAAAAAGAAATTCCTTATAAAAGGGATTAAAAGGGTGCAACCCTTTTAAAAAAATAAAAATATACAAGGAGGTCTTTTGAGTAAGTTTTTAGCAAATACGTCTTTTGCCGAATTAGTACCAGAAAGCATACGTTATGATGAAACAATTCAAGCTATACTTAAAGCTTTTCAGCCAGAGCTAACAAAAAGTATAGCAAACATAGCTAAGCTTATGCTCTATTCACGGCTTTTTGATAGGGAAGTTATTTCACAAAATGCAAGCCCAGTTTTGCAACGTCTTGCACAAATGGGGACGTATAAAGAATTAGAAGAAAGCCTTCTTGATGAATTAGCATGGCAATTTCATGTTGATGATTACGATATAGCAAAAACCTATGAAGCAAAGCTTGCTATGGTAAAAGCAAGTATTCAAATTCATAGAAAAAAAGGGACAAAATGGGCTGTTATAAAAGCCGTAGAAGCTAGCTTGCCAGATACAGAATTACGCATAAAAGAATGGTTTGAAAAAGATTATGATAAGATAAAAAAGCCTTATCATTTTAAAGCCGAACTTATGATTTTAGGGCAAGAAGTTCTTGAAGATCATATTCATTTAGCCAAAAGAGTTATTGAAAATACAAAAAGTTTACGCTCCCATTGTGATGGAATAACCATAAGCATAGGTACGTATGGGCAAATAGAGTACGCCTCTTATTTAGGTTTTGGAAATATTTTGATTATAGAGCCAGAACTTGTGACAGAAATAGACTTATTGCAAGAGTACGAGGAAAATGCTTGTTCACACTTACAAAATACTTTGCATATTTTCCCAAGTATAGAAAACCCCCCTCCACCAATTATTTTGCAACATACAGAGCGATTAAAACAAGTTTATCAAGAAGTAAAAATAATAGTTATTTATCCTGAAAAAGAATAAAAAGGAGTTTTATATATGGCAGAAATAAAAAATAGCCAAAAATTTAAAACTGTAACAACAAATTTAGGGCGTAATGCTGTTGCTTTGGCTCATGGGTCAGGTTCAAGTGTACGTTTTACACACATGGCAGTTGGGGACGGTAAAGGAAAAGAAATTGAACCTATTGCCACCATGACAGAACTTGTGCATGAAGTGCATAGAGGAGCAATAAATGATATTATTATCTTAGAAGATAAACCAGGAGAATTTATTGCAGAACTTCTTATTCCTCAAAATATTGGGGGCTTTTTTATTCGGGAAGTTGGTTTATTTTTAGAAGACGGAACACTTTTTGCCATTGGTTCAACTCCACTTACAGAAAAAACAGAAATTACATCAGGTGCAGCAAGTGATTTGCTTGTGCGTATGATTATTCGGATTATAGATTCAGGGGTTATTGAAATTGTAATTGACCCTACACAAGTTCTTGCAACACGTGATTATGTGGATAGAAGTATACAAAAAGGCATTGATAAGCATAATAAAGATGAAAATGCTCATAAACCCCTTTTGGATAAAATAAAAGAATTAATAGCTTCTGCTGGGCAATCTTTGCAAACACATTTAAAAGACCCTAATGCCCATAAAAGCTTGTTTGACTCCATAAAAGGGCAAATAAGTGCTATTCCTAAAATTTCTCTTGCTAATATTATAACTCCCACTGATACAACAAAGGCAGTAACAGGAAAAGCTGTTGCAGATTATGCCGTTGGTAAAAATGAAAAAGCTAATATAGTAGCAAATAAAACTTTTATTAATAAAACTGATCAACAATTAATACTACCTTTTAAACATAATAATATGGTTAGTATGAGTGAAGACGGTAAGTTAAGTTATACGAACTTAGAAGTATTTGATAAAAATAGTGATAGAGTTGGTTTCTTTACTGTAAGAAAAACAATAATTAATACTAATTTAGCAGGTATGTACGTACAAAATAGTTCAGCTAATGGTGGCAAAAGTACTGGTATTTATGTTGAAATAGGTAAAGATAATACAATTAAGTCTTATGCTCCTACTCCCCCTGATAATGATAATAGCAATCAGATAGCCACTACTGGCTGGGTAAAAACTAAAGGTGGTGGAATGGTTTCTTTGAAAGGAACTAGAACGACATTAGGAGATTGGACAATTACTAATTTAATTATAAATAAGCCAGTTTTTATTATGGGTGATAATCCTGATTTTCCTAGCCAAACGACTGCAAGTTTTGGTGCTATAATGGGTGTAATAAGTGGGGCAACTACGGGGCGTATGCAATGTTATATTGGACATCTTGGCGGGCTAAATGGTTTTGGTTCAAATGCGTTAATAGTTATACCTGATACAACAAAAATTGTCGTTAATGTACGTTTGCTTACAGGAGAAAAGACAAGTATTAAAGCTTTTCAATAAGGAATTATTATGCTTAGAATTTTTATTTTAAAAGAAAAACAAATTGAATATATTGAAAACCAAGAAACAGGCGAACAGCAAGAAATTGTTACTGAAGTTGGCGAACCTATTATTTTAAATGTGGATAATAA
>JAHHTE010000140.1 GCA_020024815.1 Mailhella sp. | reverse complement strand
GAGTTTATTATTAATTCCATCAAAAACTGCTTGGCAAATAGGTTTTATTCTACCTTTATACCCTTTAAACTTTCTCGAAAAGAATAAAGTAAAAATAAATATAAAACTTAAGAAAATTGTAAAAGAATTTTCTTTTCGCATAATATAAAATCTATTTCGTATATAAAAATAATCTCTTTCTGCTGATAATTCAGGATCATCTGTAATATTTAATAAAGGGGTTAATTGCACAGCATTTGGTGCATAATGTAAAACTCTAGCACCAGGAGCCCAATTTAAAGCAAAACCAGCTTTTTTTGCTCTTAATCCATATTCTACATCTTCATAAAACATAAATAGACGTTCTTCAAATAATCCAATAGCATTTATCAATTCACGTGTTACAAGAAAAGAAGCTCCACAAACATAATCTAATTGACGAATAATTTCTTTTCTCTCTGTATGAGCAAATTTATCAAATCCACAATCAAGATTTTTTGCTTTTCCCACCCATTTACGCCAATATCCACCAGCAGCACATTCTTGCAATTCACTTTCTTTATAAAAAAGAGTTGAACCTACTAAGCCAATTTTCTTTTCCGATTCATCACCTAAATGTTGTAATAATGCTGATAATACATAATTTTCAGGTTCAGTATCATTATGCATAAGCCAAAAAAATTCACACTCTTTATCATATAAAACAAAACGTAATGCTTCATTAAAACCTGTTGCAACACCTTTATTTTCTTCTAATCGTAAAAAAATAAAATTTACACCACTTCTATCATTTTCATAAACTTCAACAGGACTGGCTAGATTTTGCTCTTGTGTAAATTCTATCCATTTTTGAAAAATTTCATCAGCTATTTCATTACCCGAACCATTATCACAAAGAATAATACGTCTTGGAACTTCTGTTTGATTATGAACTGCTTTTACACAATTCATTGTTTTTTCAACATCTTCATAGGTTAAAATAATAGCAGCAACATTCTCTGCACTCATAATAACTCCATTTATTTTTTTTCTAAGCTTAGCAAAAATCTATCACAAAATACAGTCTTTTAACTGACTATATTAAAACTAGCTTTTTATAAAATTATAGGATATAGTTATTTTTTGTAAAATATTTTTTATTAACTTCAAAGAAAAGGCATAAAATACACATTATGAATTGGGATTGGGACAAATTACAAGAAAAAAGAAAACATCAAGGCTGGGATATGGATAAAAATAAAAATATTCCTCCTAAAGATGATTTTGACTTTAATGCTGATGAAGATAAGAAATTTGACGATTTCTTTAGCAGAAAAAATAACAATAACGGCAATGGCAATGGTAACGGTAATAACAACAATAATATAAATCCAAAAGATTTTTTAAATAATACAAAAATTCCTGGAGTAAAATGGATTTTTATCCTAGCCATTTTACTTTGGTTAGGAACAGGTATCTATATTGTTCGTCCTGATGAGGCTGGTGTTGTACTGCGTTTTGGTGCATATAATAGAATAGAAACAGCAGGTCTACATTATCACTTACCTTATCCTATTGAAAGCGTTGTACTTCCAAATGTTTCACGTGTTCGCCAAGCTGAAGTTGGTTTCCGTTCTGTTCAAAGCAATAATACTTCTTTTCAACAAGGACGCTTACAAAATATTGATGAAGAAGGATCAATGCTTACTGGTGATGAAAATATTGTAAATATTAAATTTAATATTCAATACAATATTAAACCAGATGGTGCTGTTGATTATCTTTTTAATGTTACAGAACCTGATGCTGTTGTAAAAAAAGCAGCAGAAGCTGCTATGCGTGAAGTTATTGGTAGCACAACTCTTGACTCTGCTTTAACTGGTGGTCGTGTTGAAATTCAAGATAATGTTGCTAAACTATTACAAGAAATTTTAGATCGTTATCAAATTGGCGTTCAAGTTATTGCAGTACAAATGCAAGATGTGCAACCACCTAAAGACGTACAAGAAGCATTTAAAGATGTAGCAAGTGCTAGAGAAGATAAACAACGTCTTATCAGTGTTGCAGAAGCATATCGCCGTGATATTCTTCCAAAAGCTCAGGGTGCTGCTGCAGAAATTATCAATAAAGCAGAAGCATACAAACAAACAAGAATTGCTAATTCTGAAGGGGAAACTTCACGTTTCTTAGCTTTACTTGCAGAATATGAAAAAGCAAAAGATATTACTAAAAAACGTATTCTTTTTGAAAGTCTTGAAAATATGCTTAATAATCCAAGTATGGAAAAAATGGTTCTTCCACAAAATGGAACAAATCAAATTATGCCTATCATTCCAATGAATAATGCACAACAAACCATTGACCCTAACGTTTTGCAAAATATGCAATTAGAACAACAAACACAGTCAACTTCAACAAATAATGTTGAGACTCCAGTACGTCAATTTACTAGAGGTATTCGCTAATGAATAATAAATTACCTACACTTATAGTAATCTTATTAATTGCTTTTGGAGTGCTATCTCAATGCATTTTTACTGTTCATCAAACAGAACAAGCTATTATTTTACAATTAGGTGAACCAAAAAATAAAGTATATAAAGCAGGTTTACATTTTAAAGTACCATTTATTGATAGTGTTATTCGCTTTGATGCTCGTATCTTAGATTATGATGCAAAACCAGCTGAAGCATTAACCAGTGATTTAAAAACTATTGTACTTGATAACTACGCAAGATGGCGTATTATTGATCCATTAAAATTCTATCGTAGTGTACGTACTATACCTAACGCTCAAGCAAGACTTGATGCTGTTGTATATTCACAAATGCGTGCTCATGTAGGCCGTTACACATTAACAGAAGTTGTTGCTAGTGAAAGAACAAATATTATGGATTCTGTTACTAGCCAAGCTTCTAAACAAATGAAAGAATTTGGTATCGAAGTTGTTGATGCTCGTATTAAACGAACAGACTTACCTCTTGAAAACCAAAGAGCTATTTATGAGAGAATGAGAGCTGAACGTGAAAGACAAGCAAGACAATATCGTTCTGAAGGAGCTGAAGAAGCTACAAAAATTCGATCAACTGCTGACAAAGAACGTGCTTTAATTTTAGCAGAAGCAAATAAAAAAGCACAAATCATTCGTGGTGAAGGTGATGCAACTGCTGCTAAAATTTTTGCAGAAGCCTATGGTAGATCTCCTGATTTTTTTGAATTTCAACGTGGCTTAGACGCAATGAAAAAGTCATTTGAAAATAACACCAAAATTATTGTTACAACCGATAACCCCTTATTTGACTCTGTTAACTAACTGCAATTCTAGGAATTAAAAATATGGGAACTTTTGACGAAATCTATAAACGTATTTTATTCGCCTCTAACTGCCAAACTCAAATGGATCTTGCAAGCGTTTTAGAAATCAGCCAATCTAGCATTTCAGATGCAAAAAGAAGACAATCCATTCCTTCTGACTGGCTTATTAAACTTTATGATAAATTTGGTGTAAATCCTGATTGGTTAAGAGATAAAGAAGAACCTATGTATCTTCGTGGTCTTGCCAATGTTGATGAAAATGGAAAATCTTTTGTTATGGAAGATGCATCACGTGGATTTATTTGTAAAGTTGTAAATACGTTTGGAACAAAAACAGGCAATACCTATAAATTTGAACCTATTGAAGAAATTGTTCTTCCAAAAAATTTACAAAAATGCAGTAATTTTGTTTTTAACTATAATGCTATTGGTATGGAACCTTCTATTCCTCGTCCTGCCTTAGTTGGTGTTGTTACTGCAACTAGTGAATTACAATTTCCTATTATTTCAGGAGAACTTTACGCTCTTTTCCTCCCTCAAGAAGGAGTTATTTTTAGACGAGTTTTCCACAATATTGACACAAACTCTTTTACCCTTTGTTTTGATAATGAAAAACTTCCAACTAGCACAATTAGCCACGAAAGTTTCCATGAAAAACTTTTAGGTAAAGTTTCTTGGGTACTACATAAATTTTAATTGTTATGTTAAAGTTTCTTTTATCTCTTAGTCTTAGTTTGATTCTTATTTCTCCTTGCCATGCAAGCACAGAAAATCAAATTAACCAAACACAAAAAACATGGCAAATAAAAAAAGAATCAGAATGGTATTCATTATATCATAAACTAAAAAAAGATGGTTTTACTGATAAAGAATTACAACCTTATTTTCGTATGTTAGAAAATAACTACTCCCAAAAACCAATGGGAAATAAGGTAAAAGAACTTTATCAAGCAAAGTTTGCACCAAAGAAAAAACCACCTAAAAAAACACAAAAACAAGAGAAAAAAGAAAATAAACTTGGTATCCCCTATCCTTGGTTTCCAGGTTATGTAACAACAGAAAATGCTAAAAAATGCCAAAAATTCATAGAAAAAAACAAAGAGTTTTTTGCAAAAGCAGAAAAACAATATAAAATCCCTAAAGAAGTGCTTTCTGCTCTTATCTATGTTGAAACATGGCATGGAAATTTTTTAGGTAAATTTAATCCACTTATTATGCTTGGTAGTATGGCTATTTCTAAAGATTTAGCCATGCTTCCTGATTATACTAAACAAATAAAACTCACTAGTTCTCAAAATCAATGGATGCAAAATGCCATTATAAAAAAAGCTGATTGGGCTTATACTGAATTAAAAGCACTTTTAACATATTCAATTAAAAACAATATTGATATTACTAAAACACCATCTTCAATTTATGGAGCCATTGGCTATGGACAATTTATGCCAACCAATATCCCACGTTTTGCAATTGATGGTAATAATGATCACATTATTGATTTATTTCACGCTCCTGATGCTATTTTAAGTGTTGCTAATTTCCTACATAAACAAGGGTGGAAAACACTAAACCCAAGTTTTAACACCCAAGTAAAAGTTTTAAAACGATACAATTATTCTAATGCGTATGCATATACAATTTTAGCTCTTGCAAAATTGACAAAACAACAATCACATTAGAGGATTTTTTATGCCACAACAAAACGATAATTTAAAATCTATTGGTCCTCAAGGTTTTTTATTACCTTGTCCAATTTTCTTAGTTGGTACATATCATCAAAATTCTGACGGAGAAAAAATTCCTAATATTATGACAGCAAGTTGGGGAAGTTTATGCTCTGCTCAACCACCTGCAGTTATGATAGCTGTACGTGGTAGCAGACAAACACATAAAGCTATTATTCAAAATAAAGCTTTTACAATTAGTATTCCTCATACTGGCATATTACCAGAAATTGATTATTGTGGAATTTTTTCCGTAACCCATGAAAATAAATTTTCAAGAACTAAACTTACTCCAACTCCAGCAGAACACGTTGATGCCCCCTATGTAGAAGAATGTCCTGTTGTTATTGAACTTACACTTATCAAGTATGATGAAATTGGTACACATACACTTTTTATTGGCGAAATTATGGACGTAAAAATAAAAGAATCATGTCTTGATGATACAGGTATGCCAAACCCTACAAAAATGAATATTCCTGCTTATATCCCCATGCTTAGAGAATATTGGGGACTTGGTGATTTCAAAGCAAAAGCCTTTGGCGTTGGTAAAACCATTGCTGCAAGTAAAATTGCAGATTAGAGATTATTATAATATAATTGTTTTGAGAGGAGAACTTTTGAAAAAGTTCCCCTCTCAAACTCTCCCTTCAAAACT
>JAHHTE010000014.1 GCA_020024815.1 Mailhella sp. | reverse complement strand
AGTTTTGTGGGGAGAGTTTGAGAGGGAGAACTTTTTCAAAAGTTCCCCTCTCAAAGAAAGAAAAATAAAAAAGTACTAATTATTTTTAATATACTGCATTGCTTCTTGTAAGTTTAATGTGCCTTCATAAATAGCTCTGCCTGAAATTATGCCAACTAAATTGCTTACTTTTGATAATGGTAAAAGTCTTTTTACACTTTCAAGAGTAGAAACACCACCAGCGGCAATAAGAGGTAAAGGACTAAGTTTTGCTAATCGTTCAACTTCAGTGAAATTAAGTTCACTATGCATACCATCTCGCTCAATATCTGTAAAAATAACAAAAGCACAACCTGCATTTTTTAGTTTTGGTAATATTTCATCAATGGTTTTACCTGAATCTTCGACCCAACCTCGAGTTTTTAATTTATTTCCTTCGACATCAAGGCTAATACCAACTCTATTAGGATATTTTTTACAAATTTTTTCAAAAAGAGAAAAATTTTCTAAAGCCATAGTTCCTATAATAATGCGGGTAACACCAAGATAAAGCCAAAAATCTGCATTTTCTTCTGTTCGTATTCCACCACCTAATTGAACAGGAATTGTAAGTTCTTGACAAATTTTTCGAACAATTTCAGCATTTATACTTTTACCTTGAAAAGCACCATCAAGATCAATTAAATGAAGATATTTAGCTCCAAGACTTTCCCAATGTTTTGCCATAGTTATTGGATCATCAGAAAAAATTGAGACTTCGTCAGCTTTACCTTGTTTTAAACGTACCGCTTTACCATTTTTTAAATCAACAGCAGGGAAAATAATCATAATAATCCTAATTTAATGTTAAATGAAATTCATAAATCATTTTGTTTATAGATTCTTCTACAAATTCAACAATATTTTTATGTTGGCGAGGAGTAATATAATCTTCACCTGAAACATTTACTTGGATAAAACTTTTTTCTTTGTAGTGGGAACGAGCTTGTAAAAATCCATCAGTTGATTTTGTTTCTGGGTGAATAACTTTTATTAGATAGTAGTCTGTAACTAATCTAGCTGGCATAGTAACATCTCTATCTTTACCTTGTTTTTCTTGATGATCAAGAATTTGTGGAACAATAATGTATTCTGCACCAGCTTTTTGGGCTAAATAAGCCCATGTAGCTAAGACATTGGGTCTATTTTTTGAATCTTTTTTTATAGTTATATTTAAATCATTTGATGATAGAAATATATAATGACGATGAGTTTGTGATAGTTTATGTTGCAATATCTTATTATATTTTTCTAACGTTTGTTCGTCAATGTAATTTTGATTTTGTGGGATATATCCTGCAAGTAATTGTCCATTTGTTGTTGGTTGGTTAAAAGGTGCAATGGCAATTTTTTCTGGAGCAGGTACAATAACAACAAAATCTTTATTCATGCAAGCTTGTAATGAAATAAGAGAAATAAATGAAAGAAGTAATGTTAAAAGTTTTTTCATAGATCTAAGCTTCCTTTAGTACTTGTTGCTTGTGTTCCAGTAATTGTAATTGCTTTTTGTAGGGCTTTTCCTACACCTTTTGCAACGGATTCAAGCAAATGATGACCATTTTTTCCATAATGAAATTGTATATGCAAATTCATTTTGGCAGTTGAAACAAAAGCTTTGTAAAATTCTCGCCAAACGTCTTTTTCATCACCAGCTATAATAGGGGGGAGAATTTCATCATTTTTCCATTCAAGCCAACTACGTCCTGAAATATCGAGACATATTTCTGTTAATGCTTCATCCATTGGAATTTTTGCAAAACCAATACGTTCAATACCATTAGCATTATTTTCTTGTAAAAGAGCTTTATGAAAAGCCATACCTAAACATAGACCAATATCTTCGAGGCTATGGTGAAAATCAATATGTATATCACCCTTGCATTGTAGTTCTAAATCAAATTTTGCCCAAAATGCCATTAATGTTAACATGTGATCTAAAAAACCTATTCCTGTTTGAATATTGGTTTTTCCTGATCCATCTAAGTTTAATGATAATGAAATATCTGTTTCTTTTGTTGTTCGTGTTATATTCGCTGATCTTTCCATGTAGTACTCAATTAGTTGCTTTGAGGGTGATTTTTAGTTTCATTTTCTTGTGTAGTTATATTTTTTTCTTCAATAGCGTTTGTATGTTCTTTTGTTTCTGTATTTTCTTTTCTTGCAATTTTTGCAACATATATGCTTACTTCATATAAAAAGAGCATGGGGCATGCCATCATTGTTTGAGAAAAAACATCTGGTGGCGTAAGAATAGCCGCTACAATAAAAATAACAAGTACAGCATATTTTCTATATTTTTTCATTGCTTCAGCTGTAATAAGTCTTAATCTAGCAAGAAAATATGCAAAAAGTGGCATTTCAAAAACAAGTCCAAAAGCAATAATTAATTTTAAAGCAAAACTTAAATATTCTTCAACACTAATCATTGGTTTTACAAGATCAGAGGTAAAACCCATAAAGAATTTAAATGCAACTGGAAATACTGCAAAATAACAAAAAGCAGCACCAGCTAAAAAGAAAAATGCAGAGAAAAAGGCTAATGGGATAACAGCTCTTTGTTCTTCTTTATAAAGTCCTGGAGCAATAAAAGCCCATATTTGATAAAAAGTAAAAGGACTTGTTCCCAAAATAGAAAGCATAAGAGCAACTTTCATATAGGTAAAAAAAGCACCTTGTGGAGATGTATAGATAAGAGTGCTTCCTTCTGGTAAAAATCTTGTTAATGGTTCTGCTAAATATGTATAGGCAATTTCTGAAATTCCATAAAATCCAAAGAAACCAATTAACACCATAATTACAATACGAGTAAGTCGCAAACGTAATTCACCTAAATGACTAAGAAGAGTCATACGTTCTTCTTCTGGTTCATTTACTTTATTGATTGTTTGAGAAGGAGGTGTAAAAGTTTCTTCTTGCGTAGGTTCTTGGGCAGAAGAATTGTCTTGAGTTTCAGTTGGTTCAGTTTCAGGTTCTTCAGTATGAGTATTGGAAGTTTCTATTAAAGGTCGAGAGGCAATAGGCTCTTCTCCAATAATTCTTTTTACATTGTTTTCTTCTTCATCAAAACACATAGTTTCTTCCTATGGTAAAATCTTATGCTTTATCTTTTTCGATGTTTTTATTTTCTTGTTCTTTCTTTTTTTCTGCTTCTTCTTCAAGTGCAATTTCAGTGTTTATAGTACGTTGAAAATCACGTGAAGCTTTTTGAAATTGTCCCATTGCTTTTCCAAGTGATTGTGCAATTTTAGGTAAATTTTTAGGTCCTAAAACTATTAAAGCAACAACAAGAATAAGTAAAAGTTCTGATGTACCAATACCAAACATAAAAACCTCAATTTTATAGATTAGAAATCAAAGGTAAGTATAAAAAAAAATAAGTATAATAGCAAGTATGGATTCTTTGTAATTAATATATTTAAACTTATGAGTTATTATATATAACTAGGGGTATTCTTTATGTATAGTGGATAAGTTAGAAATATTTCTTAGTTCTATTTGTGTTTATTGTAGATGAAAATATACCCTAATTCATATAGAATTAGGGTATAATCAAATTATAGAAATAATATATTAACGTTCAGAATGACGTTGTCTTTTATGCTCATACATTTTTTCATCAGCTAAACGCATAAGGCTACTTAGTTCTTCTCCTTCTTCAGGGTAAATTGCATAACCCATTGAAAATCTAATAAGAATTTTATTAGTATTATTAATTGGTAAATAATGTTTATCATTATTTTGAGTTAATAAGTTAATTTGTTCTAAAAGTTCTTCTTTTGTTTTAGCACCATAAATAAATGCTGAAAATTCATCACCACCAAGCCTTGCACATATTGCATTTTTACCTAAAAAATGAACAATGGTTTTTGCAATGGCATTAAGGTAACGGTCTCCTTCTAAATGTCCATAATTATCATTAACAAATTTTAGTTTATCTGCATCAATCATAATAATAGCAGAGAATTTTAATGTATTATTTTGGGTAGTTAATAAGGTATTTACTTTTTCCGTAAAAGCTCTTCTATTATATAGGTTTGTTAGAATATCACTATCACGTTGTTGTTTTAATGCTTCTTTTTCTATCCATTCTCTTGTTACATCAACAACTAAAATAGCATGGTTTCTATCAGAAGAAATTTCTTCAATTTGAATAAAATGTGTTATATTATTTTCAGTTAATGTATAGACATTTTCTTTTTTATCATGGAGGTTTTGCTTGATTTCGTTTAAGCGGTATTGAATTCTCTTTTTACTTTGGTTAATTGGTTCATCTTGTATATATGGTAATAGAAGAATATCCCAAACTTTTGCACTAATAAATACATTATCCTTATAAATGCTATATTCATAGATTCCAATAGGTAATTTACTTTTTTCAACTGCAAATAAGAATTTATGTAAAGCAATTCGTATAGTGAGTAACATTTGATTAATAGAAAGGGTTAAAGTAGAAAGTTCTGGAATTTTTGTATTGTCTTGAATACGATCTAATGTTCCATTTTCGATTTGACGCATGGAGTTATTAATTGATTGTAGACCTTGAATAAGCTTTCTATCCATAAAACGAAGTAAAAATACAAGAGCGATACTTGCTAATAAAATAATATAGACTATTAAAAATCCAGTATCATTTAAAAGTTCTGCAATATAATAATGTGAGGGATAACTTCTTACAAAAGTAAAATTATCTTTCTTTTGATAGACAACACAGTTTTTTTCACCATCAATAAGAGGATGGGATAAAAGTATTTCATCTTCTTCTATTTCGTTACAATTAATATCAAGAATGGACGCATCTTTATTCAAATAATTTGTATAAGTGGTTGTCTCTATTTTACCTGTTTCATTATTGATAATAAATAATTGGCTTTCACGTTCTAAAGGAATTAATGTTAATACCCATGAAAGAGATTTTTCATCAATTTCTTGTAAAACACGTTTTGGATTTGTGCCTACTTGTACTAGTATTTTTTTATCTTCTGTCCATGCTGCTGCATATTGCATGGGTTTGTTTTCAGCAGTGTTTAATTCTATTTCTTGAGCAAGTTTTAAAGTTTTATCTTTTAACATTGGTAAAAAATAACTAATTTGTTCACCAGAGTTTAAAGTAAATTGATAATATTTAGGGTGTGTTCCAGAAAAAATAACACCGTCTTCATTAAAAAGATGTATTTCATCAACATGGAGTATTTTCGCAATTTTTTTTAATTTTTGTGGATTGTTGATTATGTTAGGTTGATTTTGAATGATATAAGCAGCAGCTTCTGCATGTCTTAAGCAGGTTAATGAAAAATCATATTTAACGTTTTCAATGTCTAATTGGCATTGATTGGAAAGAGAAATAATCTGCCAAAAATAGTCTTTTGATATATTTTTAAGTTGTAAATGTTCTGTATTTACTTTTAACATTGTATTAATAATAATTAATAAAATAAGAGAAATGAATACTAAAAATATAATCCATTTAGTGAGAATTTTTTTCATGATAAACCTAAAAGCATATAAATATAGAAATAATTAATAAGTTAAAAAATAGTATAGTAAGTATGAAATTAAAACAATATTATATAATATATCAATTAGTTAAAAGTAAAAAAATGAAAATAAGTATTTGATGATGAATGTAATAAAATAGTATCTATTTGTAGAAGACAAAAAAAATCGCCTATAATAAGACGATTTTTTAGAAGAAAAAAAGAAATTATGCGAAAATCTTTTTAATAGAAATATATGTTATTCCCATTCAATGGTGCTTGGTGGTTTTGGAGAAATATCTAAAACAACACGGTTTACACCACGAACTTCATTAATAATTCTTGTAGACATTTTCGCAAGAACATCTTCAGGAATTCTTGACCAATCAGCAGTCATAGCATCAACACTATCAACTATTCTAAGGGCAATAACACTTTCATAGGTTCTGCCATCACCCATAACACCAACAGTCTTGAGTGGTAAAAGAACAGCAAAGCCTTGCCATACTTTACGATACCAACCTGATGCTCGTAATTCTTCTTGTACAATAGTATCAGCCTTACGTAAAATATTTAGACGTTCTTCTGTAATTTCTCCAATAATACGGATAGCAAGACCAGGTCCTGGAAATGGATGACGCCATAAAACAGATTCGGGAATACCTAATTCAGCACCAACTGCACGTACTTCATCTTTAAAAAGTTCACGAAGTGGCTCAATAAGATCCATATCCATTTTTTCAGGAAGTCCACCAACGTTATGGTGGCTTTTAATTACAGCACTTGGACCTTTATGGGAAACAGATTCAATAACATCAGGGTATAATGTACCTTGTGCAAGGAATTTTACACTAACACCACTTGCTTTAATGGCATTTGCTTCTTCTTCAAAAACATCAATAAAGGTATGTCCAATAATTTTACGTTTTTTTTCTGGATCATCAATTCCAGCTAATTTATCAAGAAAAAGTTTGCTTGCATCAACATATTTGAGATTTAAATCAAAATGTTCACGAAGATATTTAACAACTTCTTCTCCTTCATTTTCACGAAGAACACCATTATTTACAAAAATACAATGTAATCTATGACCAATTGCTTTATTTAAAAGAACAGCTACAACAGTAGAGTCAACGCCACCTGATAATGCACAGATAACATGACCATCACCTACTTTTTCGCGACATTCTTCAATAACACGTTCTGCAAAGTTATGCATATTCCAATCAGCAGTAAGATTTGCAACTTCAAAAAGGAAGTTATGGATCATTGTTGTTCCGTCTAAACTATGATGAACTTCTGGGTGGAATTGGAGAGCATAAATTTTACGTTCTTCATTGCACATTGCAGCAATAGCAAGGGTAGAAGTTTTTCCACAAATTTTAAAACCAGTTGGAACTTTACTTACTTTATCACCATGACTCATCCATACACGGGAAGTTTTATCAATTCCTTTCCAAAGACTACATGAATCAGAAAGTTCTAAATCAGCAGGACCATATTCTCTTGTTTCTGATTGAGAAAGTTCTCCGCCAAGATTGTGGGCAAGTAATTGCATTCCATAACAAATACCAAGAACTGGAACACCAATTTCTAATAATCCCATATCAAGAGTTGGAGCATCTTCTTCACCAACACTAGCAGGTCCACCTGATAAAATAATTGCATCAGGTTGCATTGCTTTAATTTTTTCTGCTTTTACTTGGCAAGGATGAATTTCAGAATACACACCAGCTTCACGAACACGGCGAGCAATAAGTTGTGTTACTTGTGAACCATAGTCAATAATAATTACTTTTGACATAATTAACCTATATTAATGTTAAAGTGATTAATGGTCTATGCGATAGTTAGGAGCTTCTTTTGTAATAATAACATCATGGACATGACTTTCTCTAAGTCCAGCAGAAGAAATTTCTACATATTGGCTTGTTTCATAGAGAGTAGGGATATCTTTAGCTCCAAGATAACCCATACCAGAACGAAGTCCACCCATAAGTTGATAAATGGTATCAGAAGCAGGTCCACGAGAAGGAACACGACCAACAATACCTTCAGGAACAAATTTTTTAGATCTATCTTGGAAATAACGATCAGAGCTACCATCTTTCATTGCATCAATAGAGCCCATGCCACGATATGTTTTGTAGGTACGACCTTGATATAAAATGGTTTCACCTGGTGTTTCATCAGTACCAGCTAAAAGTGATCCTACCATAATAGCATTAGCACCAACAGCAAGAGCTTTTACAATATCACCAGAGTATTTAATTCCACCATCTGCAATAAGGCATTTATCATGTTCTCTTGTTGCTCTGCTTGTTTCCATAATAGCTGTAACTTGTGGAACACCAACTCCAGCAACAACACGTGTAGTACAAATAGAACCAGGTCCAATACCAACTTTCACTGTATCAACACCTGCTTCAATAAGAGCTTTTGCTCCTTCGTATGTTGCTACGTTACCAGCAATAAGTTGTGCTTGTGGAAATGAGGTACGGATAGTGCGAACAGCACGTAAAATATTTTCAGAATGTCCGTGTGCTGAATCCAATACTAAAACATCAGCTCCTGCTGCTAATAATTCAGAAGCTCTTTCTTCACATTCTTTACCTACACCAATAGCAGCACCAACACGAAGTCTACCTTTGTCATCTTTACATGAATCAGGATATTTTTGGACTTTATCAATATCTTTCATGGTAATAAGACCACGAAGTTTACGATTACTATCAACAACAAGAAGTTTTTCAATTCTATGTGCATGCAAATGTTCTTTTGCTTCTTCTAAGGTAGTACCCATAGGAACAGTAACAAGATTATCTCTTGTCATAACTTCACAAACTAATGTTTTATCAGGTTGTGTTACAAAACGAACATCTCTATTTGTAAGAATACCAACAAGTGTATCATTTTTTTCAACAGGTAAACCACTTACACGATAATCACGCATAAGTTCAAGAGCTTTTGAAACTGTATCTTCAGGTCCAACAGTTACTGGATCTAAAATCATACCACTTTCTGATTTTTTTACTTTTTCAACTTCAAGTTTTTGTTCTGCAATACTCATATTTTTATGGATAATACCAATACCACCACTTCTTGCCATGCTGATAGCCATAGCTGATTCAGTTACAGTATCCATTGCAGCAGAAAGTAATGGAATAGGAAGCTTGATAAATGGGGTTAACCATGCTTCTAAGCTTACAAGATCTGGTGTAACATTGGAATATGCAGGTACTAATAAAATATCTTCAAAGGTTAAGGATTTGCCTAAACATTTAGCCATGATACCGTCTCCCTTTTTCTTTAGGATAAAAGGTTATTATTAAATAAAAACGCTTGTATCAGGTACAAAGCGTTTACATTTAAAAACATTAAAAATAAAAACAATGAAAGAAAATAACTTGTAATATGTGTAGTTGTCAATAAATTAAATTTAAAAAAAGTTTTATAAATTTAAAACTTATACTTATAATTTACTCAACATATAAATAACTATATTTTAATTATTGTATTAATGCTATAAAATTTTTACAATATGAAGATATATTTCACAAATAAAACAACATATTGAAAGTGTAATGAATGTTATTTAAAAAGAGAATAAAAAAATAATAGTTGTTTAGCTTGACTATCGTGCATAAATTAAATAATATTTTTTATTCATACCTTATCAATTTATTTATTTGTTGGAGTTTAATTGTGAGTACCCCAAATAAGAGTAATAAAGCAATTAAAATTGCTAGTCATTCTGAACATGTTCCTTATTTCATGCCAATGCTTGAAAGTTTTCAAGAACGTGGCGAGCTTAACGAAGTTATTAAAAACTGCGTTGCTAAATCATGTGATATTTGGGACTTAGGTGTTCCACTTTTTCCAAATGGTTTTAAAAAAGAAGATAGCTGCGGAGTTATTAGAGCAGAATTTGAAGGGTACAGTGCTGAAGAATTAGAAGCTATTGATACAGTTTTTGTTTTAGCTGGTCGCATGGTTTCATCTCGCTCCTTTGGTAAGGTTATTTTCTTTCACTTGCAAGATAGAACAGGACGTTTGCAATGCTATGCTGATAAAGCACGTCTTGATGAAGAAAGTTTTAAAGTTTTTAAAAAATTAGATGTTGGTGATATTATCGGAGTAAAAGGAACATTATTCCGTACCAAAACAGGTGAGCTTACACTTTCTTGTACTTATATTCAATTACTTTCTAAATCATTCCGTCCTTTACCTGATAAACATGCTGGGCTTACTAATGTTGAAATGCGTTTTCGTCAACGCTATGTTGATTTAATTGTTAATCCAAAAGCTCGTGATGTTTTCCGTAAACGTTCTCGCATTGTGCGTGAATTTAGAAATTTTATGGAGGAGCATGATTTTATTGAAGTGGAAACTCCAATGATGCACCCCTTGGCAGGTGGTGCTGCTGCTCGTCCATTTGTAACACACCATAATGCTCTTGATATGGAATTGTATCTTCGTATTGCTCCTGAACTTTATTTAAAACGACTTATTGTTGGTGGTTTAGAAAAAGTTTTTGAAATTAACCGTTCTTTTAGGAATGAAGGTACTGATACAAGACATAATCCTGAATTTACCATGTGTGAATTTTATTGGGCTTATGCAACATTTTGGGATTTAATGGATCTTACAGAAGATTTATTTTCAAGAATTGCACAAACGGTTTGTGGCTCAACAGTTGTAACATATCAAGAACAAGAAATTGATTTAACAAAAGGAAAATGGAATCGCATTACTTTCCATGATTCATTAGAAAAAATAGGTGGTCATAAACCTGAATTTTATAATGATATGGAAGCAGTTAAAGGGTATCTTATTTCTCGCGGTGAAAAAGATGTTGAAAATTGTGGTATTGGGAAATTACAATCAATGATTTTTGATATTGATGTTGAACCAAAACTTATTCAACCAACATTTATTTATTATTATCCTGCTGAAATTTCTCCTCTTGCAAGAAGAAATGATGATAACCCAGAACTTACTGATCGTTTTGAACTTTTTATTGCTGGTGGTGAAATGGCAAATGCTTTTTCTGAATTAAATGATCCAGTTGACCAACGTTTACGTTTCCAAAAACAAATGGAAGCAAAAGCAGCTGGTGATGAAGAAGCTTGCCCACTTGATGATGATTATCTTAGAGCTTTAGAATATGGTATGCCTCCAACCGCAGGTCAAGGTGTAGGTATTGACCGTCTAGTTATGCTTTTAACTGATTCACCTTCTATTCGTGAGGTAATTTTCTTCCCTCACTTACGACATGAATTATAATTGTGGTGAGTAATGGGGTTTGAACTTT
This sequence comes from Mailhella sp., assembly GCA_020024815.1. Classification (GTDB taxonomy): domain Bacteria; phylum Desulfobacterota; class Desulfovibrionia; order Desulfovibrionales; family Desulfovibrionaceae; genus Taurinivorans. The sequence continues at coordinate 13,368 of JAHHTE010000014.1, read as the reverse complement.
TTATTGCACTTCGTTATCTTTTTTCAAAAAGACAACAAGCATTTATTTCTGTTATTTCTATAATGTCTGTTCTTGGCGTTGCCATAGGAGTAGGTGCATTAGTTGTTGTTATGGGAGTGTATAATGGATTTACAGAGGATATTAGAAATAAAATTTTAGGTGCAAATTCTCATGCTTTTGTACAAAGTTTAGCTCCAGAATTATTAGATGTTAATGAAAATGGGAGTGGTGGATACGTAGATTTAGTGAAAGAGATAAAATCACTTTCACAAGTACGTTCTGCTACTCCATTTTTATATACAGAAGTTTTATTTTCAAGTCCAAGAGGAGCAACAGGTTTAATCATTCGAGGTATTGAACCTAAAAATGCAGATGAAGCTCTTACCATGTTACAGCATTTAAAAGCTGGTAGTCTTGATGATCTTATTCGTCCACATGGTGCTCAAGGTATTGTTGTTGGTGAAGATTTGGCTAGTAGATTTGGTTTGCAAGTTGGTAGTAGAATAAATCTAATGTCTCCAAGTGGGGAACGTACAACAGCAGGTTTTGTTCCTAAAATTGTTGCATATAGAGTTGCAGGTATTTTTAAAACTGGGTTAAATGATTATGATAATCGTTTAGCTTTTGTTTCTTTGCAATCAGCTCGTGATCTTATTGGTGTTCCTAAAGGTCGTATTACAGGCATTGAAATTTTTCTTAAAGACCCCATGAAAGCAAAGGAATTTACGCAAGAATTACAAAAAAAATTACCTGATTATTTATATGCAAAAAATTGGATAGATATTAATGCTGGTTTATTTGCTGCATTACAACTTGAACGTATTGGAATGTTTATTGTTTTGGCGTTAATTGTTTTAGTTGGGTCTTTTTCAATTATAACTTCACTTGTAATGCTTGTAATGGAAAAAACTAAAGATATTGCAATATTAATGTCTATGGGGGCAAGTAGTTCCTCTATACGTAAGATTTTTATGTTGCAAGGTACGATTATTGGCTTTATGGGAACTCTTATTGGTTATATAGGTGGTTTGACTTTGGCATTTTTATTAAAAAAATATCAATTTATTGAATTACCTGCTGGAGTATATGCTTCTGATCATTTACCTGTATTGATAAGTTTTGCAGATACTGCATTAATTGGGCTAGCATCAATGTTTATGTGTTTTCTTGCAACTATTTATCCTGCTCGGCAAGCAGCTAAACTTGTTCCAGCAGAAGCATTGAGGTATGAATAATGCTTTATACCTTGAATAATGTTTGTAAAACAATTACAACTTTACAAGAAGAAATTTGTATTTTAGATAATGTAAATTTTTCTATTGAAGAAGGGGAGTTGCTTGCTATCTTAGGGAGTTCTGGAAGTGGAAAATCAACCTTTTTGCATACATTGGCAGGTCTTGATAATCCAAGTTCAGGAGAAATTTTGTTTTTAGGAAAAAATATACATACATTACCTGAAAAAGAAAAAAATCATATAAGAAACAAGCAAATGGGATTTGTTTTTCAATTTCATCATTTATTACCTGAATTTACTACTGTTGAAAATGTAGCTATGCAAGCACTTATTTCAGGAATGCATAAAAAAGAAGCATTGGCTTTGGCTTATGAATTTCTTGAAAAAGTAGGATTAAAAGATAGAGCTAATCATTTAGTTAGTACATTATCTGGTGGAGAAAAACAAAGAGCAGCAATAGCACGAGCTGTTTTACTTTCACCAAAAGTTTTATTGGCTGATGAACCAACAGGGAATTTAGATGAAAAAACAGGTGAACAGATAATTAATATTTTGATGGAATTAAATAAAGAAAAAAAGATGGCTTTGATTATGGTTACCCATAATACAGAAATAGCATATCAAATGCATCGTGTACTTGAATTGAAGGTTGGAAAATTTTATGAACAAAAAACTTATTAAATTAGTTTTTGCTTTTACTATGATTTTTACTTTAGTTGGTAATGCCGAAGCAGCAACTAAAGTCCTTTTACTGCCTTTTAGTATAAATGCACAAGGTAAGACAAACCTTGTTGCTTCAATTAATGAACTTTTTACTACTAGTTTTAGAAAACAAGGTATTACAGTTATAAAAAGTAATAGTAGTGTTAATTCAGTGAAAAAAGCACGTGCAGTAGGTAGGAATACTGGTGCTGATTATGTGTTGTATGGAACATATAGTCAAATTGGTGAAAGTTTTAATATGGATATGCGTTTTGTTGATGTACGGTCAGATATGGCAAGACCTCTTACACAACAAGGCACAAGTTTATTAAGTCTTTCATCTGTTATTAATGATTCAGCTAAAACTTTTGTTCGTTCCATAAGAACTAAAGGTGGAATTCAAGATATTCAAGTACGTGGTGCGGTATTAATTGACCCTGAAAGAATTAAAAAAGTTTTATCTTCTCAAGTAGGTGATAAAATTAATGCAGAAAAATTAGAAGAAGATTTACAAAATGTATGGGCAATGGGTTTTTTTGATGATGTAACTACCTATATTGAAAATAAAGGTATGGGTGATGTATTAATTGTGCAAGTTGCAGAAAAACCAAGAATTAATGCTATTAGTGTACGTGGATCTGATGAGATAGAAGAAAAAGAAGTTGTAGGAGCAATGTCTTTACAACAAGGTAATGTTCTTAATGAAAAAACTTTATTAGAAGATCTTGAAATTGTAAAAGAATTATATCGTAAGCAAGGTTATTATTTAGTTGAAATTCAACATGAAGTAAAACCTCTTGATAATAATAAAGGTGTAAATCTTATTTTAAACGTAACTTCAGGCAATAAACTTTATATTAAAGAAGTTAATATGATTGGAGTTGATGAAGATTTACAAGATGAACTTCGTAAAATTACTAAAATTTCAAAACATAATATGTTTTCTTGGTTTACTAAGCAAGGTATTTTAAAAGAAGAAGATATTGCTGGTGATACACAACAAATCCAAGCTTATTTAGTTCAAAATGGTTATTTAGATGCTATTGTAGCACAACCAGAAGTTTTATATGAAACAGATGGTATTGTAGTAAACTTTGAAGTATCATCTGGTATTCGTTATAAAATAGGTGAAGTAGGGTTTAGAGGAGATTTATTAAAGTCAACTGATGATCTGTATCAATTAATTAAACTTGATAATGTTAAAGATGATGATGTATATTTCAATCTTAAAACAATGCAAGATGATGTGCAAAAACTAAAAGAATTGTATACTGAATTTGGCTATGCTTTTGCTGAAGTTGGTGTGGATACTCCAATAAATAAAGTTGAAGGCACTGTTGATGTTTTTTATATTTTAGATCCAAAAGAACGTGTTTATATAAGAAATATTATTTTAGAAGGTAATACCGATACTCGCGATAACGTTATTTTACGTGAATTACGTTTAGCAGATGGGCAACAATATGATGGACAAAAAGTTCGCCGTTCTGTTGAGCGTCTTAAAATGTTAAATTATTTTAAAGATGTTAATGTTGATTTACTTCCCACTGGTGAAACAGGGGAAGTCGATATGAAATTGTCTGTAACTGAAAATGAAACAGGTAAAATAGGACTTGGTATTGGTTATTCAACATATGATAACATTGGGTTAAGTGCAAATATTCAAAAAGATAATTTATGGGGTAAAGGTTATTCTGTTGGTTTAACAGGTTATGTATCAAGTAAAAAGAATTCTATTCGTGGTTATTTTGTGAACCCTAGAATTAATGATACTAATTTAGGTTTTTCTGCAAGTGTATATTCTGAAGAATATGAATGGTCAGATTTTGATAAAAAAACAACAGGTACAGAATTAGGATTATTTTATCCATTGGGTGAATATACCAAATTACTTCTTAATTATCGTTTAGAATATTATGAATTATATAATGTTGCACCTAATGCAAGTTTTACGATTAAAGAATATGAAGGTGAAAACTGGGCAAGTGTTGCAAGTGTAGGTATTGTTCGTGATACTACAAATGATTATCGTCATCCAACACGAGGAACAAAAGAAAGTATTTATATTGATTACGGTGGTGGCATAATTGGAGGTAGTGATAATTTTATTAAGCTTCGTGGTTCCTATGGTTTTTATTATGGATTAACTGAAAACCATGTTTTACATGCTCGTGGAACTGGGGCAGGTGTTTTCAAAAATGGAAATAATACAATCCCAGTATTTGAACGTATTTATGTTGGTGGTATGACAACATTACGTGGTTATGATTATGAAGATGCTTCTCCACGTGATAAACGAACAGGTGAAGTAATTGGTGCTACACAAGCTTTTTATGGATCACTTGAATATATTTGGCGTGTAAGTGAAGAATATAGTATTTCATTGGTTCCATTTTTTGACTACGCAAGCACAGTAGATGAAAAACATGATAATCTTTTTGATAAAAATTATTACTCTAGTGGATTAGAAGTAAGATGGAATTCACCATTAGGTGATTTACGTTTTGCATACGGTGTTCCATTTACTAAAGGTTCTGCGGGACAAGATTTAAATGGTAGATTTGAATTTACTATGGGAAGAGCTTTTTAATAAAATAATTTGTTGGAGTTAATAACACTAAATCAGTGTTACTTGTTTCATGAAAAACGTTTTGGTTAATCCAAAACGTTTTTTTTTAAGTGAAATAAATTATAATGTTGTAATTTAAAAGTTATGATTAGTTATTTGTTGCAAAATACTATTTGTATGCTTTGTTAATATGTAATGAATGATTAATAATAAAAAAAACAATAAGTTGGAAAATAAATTTACTTGTTAATAATAAAAAGTAGTTGCAAATCAAAATAAACAATATATGTAATGTAGTAAAAGAGATTATATACATTTATTATATGATATAATTGTACCTCTTTTATATTAATAATAGTGTGATAAAGTAGTTATAGAAATATGATTAAAAGAGTAAGCAAAAAGGAAAGATAGAATTTCTATTATATTATAATGCTATTAACTTCTTGTTGAACTATTAAATAAAGATAAAATATAACGTAGTGATAAAATAAATAATACGTATGAGTTGATAAGAAGGTAAAATTATAAATAAGTATGTTAAAAATGAAAATAGTTATTTATAAAAATACAATTATTACAAGGAACAATAATAAAAAATAAAAATTTTTCAAAAAAAAATGAAAAATTAACTTTACAAGAAGAAAAAGTTTTTATATACATATCTTCGCACTGAGGGACTAAATAAAAAGTTTTGAAAAAAAAAGCTTGCATTTATTTCTGAAGTTGTTTATATAACTTTCCATGCTGGTGTAGCTCAATTGGTAGAGCACCTGACTTGTAATCAGGTGGTTGCGGGTTCAAGTCCCATCGCCAGCTCCATATATTTTCTCGCAATGAGAAAGCCAGAAATGGCACCGTAACAACGGAAACTCGAAAGAGTTAGCGTGGTGGGGTTCCCGAGTGGCCAAAGGGAACAGACTGTAAATCTGTCGTCGTCCGACTTCGTTGGTTCAAATCCAACCCCCACCACCAGCATTTGCTGGTATAGCTGTAGGAGACAGTACGCGCTGTCGGGGAACTACTGCATTGAGCGGGAATAGCTCAACGGCTAGAGCGTCAGCCTTCCAAGCTGAGGGTTGCGAGTTCGAATCTCGTTTCCCGCTCCATCCCGATTTCTTATCATGTTCTAATTTCTCCCCACAGTATAACTTGTCAACACAATATAGAATTTGTAATGGTTACAGATTCTCACTTTATGATTAACAGCACTTTGCTGCTAGCATAACACATATAGTAAAAAGTAACCAATTTTAGGAGACTTCTCATGGGTAAGGAAAAATTTACGCGTACAAAACCGCACGTAAACATTGGTACTATCGGTCACATCGACCACGGTAAAACTACATTGACTGCTGCTATCACCAAAGTTGCAGGACTTAAAGGTAACGGTCAATTTATTGATTATAATAGTATTGATAAAGCACCTGAAGAAAAAGAACGTGGTATCACTATTGCTACTTCTCACGTAGAATATGAAACTGAAAAACGTCACTATGCTCACGTTGACTGCCCAGGCCACGCTGACTATATCAAAAATATGATCACTGGTGCTGCTCAAATGGACGCTGCTATCATCGTTGTAGCTGCAACTGATGGTCCAATGCCTCAAACAAAAGAACATATCCTTCTTGCTCGTCAAGTTGGTGTACCATATCTTATCGTATTTATGAACAAATGCGACCAAGTAGACGATGCTGAGCTTCTCGAACTCGTTGAAATGGAAATGCGTGAACTTCTTACTGCTAACGGCTTCCCTGGAGATGACGTACCAGTAATTAGAGGTTCTGCTCTTAACGCTCTTAATACTGATAGTGCTGATTCTGAAGATGCAAAATGCATTCTTGAACTTCTCCAAGCTTGTGATGATTATATTCCTGATCCACAACGTGAAGTTGATAAACCATTCCTTATGCCTATCGAAGACGTTTTCTCTATTTCTGGTCGTGGTACTGTTGTAACTGGTCGTGTAGAAAAAGGTGTTATCAAAGTTGGTGATGCAGTAGAAATCGTAGGTATTAAAGATACTATGACTTCAACCTGCACAGGCGTTGAAATGTTCCGTAAACTTCTTGATCAAGGTGAAGCTGGTGATAACGTTGGTGTTCTTCTTCGTGGTGTAAAACGTGAAGAAGTAGAACGTGGTCAAGTTCTTGCTGCTCCAAAATCAATTACTCCTCACAAGAAGTTTAAAGCTGAAGTGTACGTTCTTAGTAAAGAAGAAGGTGGTCGTCATACTCCATTCTTCTCTGGCTATCGTCCACAATTCTATTTCCGTACTACTGACATCACTGGTTCTATCGCTCTTCAAGAAGGCGTAGAAATGGTAATGCCTGGTGATAACTCTACTTTCACCGTAGAACTTATCAACCCAATCGCTATGGATCAAGGTCTTCGTTTCGCTATTCGTGAAGGTGGCCGTACCGTAGGTTCTGGTGTTGTTACTGAAATCTTGGAGTAACAAATGCGCGTTAATATTTTACTTGCTTGCACAGAGTGTAAGCGACGTAACTACGCGACGGTAAAAAATAAGAAGAATACTACTGGTAGACTTGAAGTGAAAAAATATTGTCCTTGGGACAAGAAACATACTCTTCATAGAGAGACTAAGTAGTTTTCATAGAGCAGGTCAGTAGCTCTAACGGTAGAGCGCCGGTCTCCAAAACCGGATGCTGGGGGTTCGAATCCCTCCTGACCTGCCATTTTCTTTCATAATTGGGAAAAAATATGAGTAAAGAAAATACAGAAGTAAGCAAAAGTGGTTTTTTTCAACGCTTTTCTGATTTAAAAGAGTACTTCTTGCTTTCTCGAGTTGAGCTTCGTAAAGTAAGCTGGCCAACCATGAAAGAAACACGTACAACAAGTTTAGTTGTATTAGGATTTGTTACCGTCATGGCACTCCTTTTAGGATTAGTGGATTTTATCCTTTCTGGTGCTATTCGAATGATTTTATCATAGAATAAGCAGTTTCCCTAATAGGAGTATATCTATGGATCAAGAAAATAATACTATTGGCACTGAAGAAGTTCGCCAAGATAATATAGTTGAAGCTGTTTTTTCTCATCAAGAAACAACTTCTGTCTCTCATGAAAATGAATATCATAACTGGTATATGTTACATACATATTCTGGTTTTGAGATGAGGGTTGAAAAGCAAATCAACGAATTGAAAAGAACTAATCAAGATGAAGGTTTAATTCATCAAGTTCTTTTACCAACTGAAAAAATAGTAGAAATTGGTAAAGACGGTCAAAGAAGAACCGTAACTCGTAAGCTTTTCCCAGGCTATATCATGGTTCAAATGACCATGACAGATTTTTCATGGCATTTAATTCAAAGTATCCCAAAAGTTACAGGTTTTGTTGGTGGTAAAAATCGTCCTGCTCCAATGGGTAGTGATGATGTTAGACGTATTCTTTCCTTAGTTAAGGAAGGTCAAGACAATCCTGGACCAAAAGTAAAATTTGAAGTTGGCGATGATGTTCGCGTTTTAGATGGTCCTTTTGGTGGCTTTAATGGAACTGTTGAAGATGTTAACCATGATAAAGGTAAACTTCGCGTTTCAGTATCTATTTTTGGAAGACAAACCCCAGTAGAACTTGATTTTGTTCAAGTTGTAAAAGGGTAATGTTGTATATAAGTCTAATATTCGGGCTAAATAAAGGAAAACATCATGGCCAAGAAAGAAGTAGGCAAGATCAAATTGCAAATCCCTGCTGGAGCAGCTAATCCATCTCCTCCTGTAGGTCCTGCTTTGGGTCAACACGGTGTTAATATCATGGGTTTCTGCAAAGAATTTAACGCAAGAACTCAAGATCAAAAAGGAATGATTATTCCTGTAATTATCACTGTTTATGCTGACCGTTCCTTTACTTTTATTACCAAAACTCCACCTGCACCAGTATTGCTTTTAAAAGCTGCTAAGGTTGAAAAAGGTTCAGGAGAGCCAAACCGTAAGAAAGTAGGTTCAATTACCAAAGCACAAGTTGAAGAAATTGCAAAAGTAAAAATGCCTGACCTCAACTGCAAAGACCTTGAAGGTGCTGTACGTAATATTGAAGGTACTGCTCGCTCCATGGGACTTGAAATTAAGGGATAATTCGGGCAGTTTTCCAATCGATTGGACGTGATTTTCGCGTGTTTTATCGTTGGATTCGGCTGTACTACCTAAATTTCGGTAGGAGATTCAAGACGAATAGAGCAAAAAAGGGAATAACTATGCCCACGCATGGAAAAAAATATCGTAAATCAGTAGAAGGTGTAGATTTAGCTACTCTTTATACTGTTGAAGAAGCAGTTCAAAAATCACTTGCTGCTTCATATGCTAAATTTGATGAAACTGTTGATGTAGCACTTAATTTAGGTGTTGATCCAAAATATTCAGATCAAATGGTTCGCGGTGCAGTTTCTCTTCCACACGGATTAGGTAAAACTGTACGTGTAGCTGTTTTCTGTAAAGGTGATAAACAAAATGAAGCTAAAGCTGCTGGTGCTGACATTGTTGGTGCAGAAGATTTAGTTGATAGCATTAAAGCTGGTAATCTTGATTTTGATGCTGCTGTTGCAACACCTGATGTTATGGCGTTAGTTGGTCAAGTAGGTCGTCAATTAGGACCTCGTGGTCTTATGCCAAACGCAAAAACAGGTACAGTAACTTTTGATGTAGCAAAAGCTGTTGAAGAATTAAAAGCTGGTAAAGTTGATTTCAAAGTTGATAAAGCTGGTGTTCTTCATGCTCCTCTTGGAAAAGTTTCTTTTGGAGCAGAAAAAATTCAAGATAACTTGAAAGCTCTTTTAGATGCTGTGAATCGTTTGAAACCTAGTGCTGCAAAAGGTACTTATATGACTAAAATGGCAGTTTCAACTACCATGGGTCCTGGTTTCAAAGTAGATCCACTTCTTATTAGAAAGTTCATGGAAAATTAATTAAGTGTAGCCCGATAAGGGCTATACTTATTTTAGTTTTATATGATATATGGCTAAGGACGAAATTTTCGAGTCGAAGACAGTAGGTTTCTAAATCCTACTTAGACAATTTCTTTGGCTCGGCAATTCTTCATTACAAACCCTAACGTGAAGGAGTTTCACGTGAATAAGTCAGAAAAAGCTGCGATCATAGAACAAATTCGCTCAAGAGCGTCTGAAGCTTCTATCGTTGTAGTTACTGATTTCAAGGGAATGAGTGTAGAAGAGCTGACCGCGCTTAGAGTTAAAATCCGTCAAGCTGGCGGAGAGTATTACGTTGTAAAAAACACTCTAGCTCGTATTGCTTTATCTGAAACCGCTCATGCAGATATTTCTGGTAATTTTAAAGAAAACTGCGCTATTGCTCTTGGATTCAGTGACCCTGTGGCTGTTGCTAAAGCGGTAAGTGACTTTGCAAAAGATAGCAAGCTCCTCAATGTTCGATTCGGTAGCTTAGAAGGTAAAGCATTAACAGATAAAGATGTAGATGCTCTTGCTAAGATGCCAAGCAAAGAACAATTGCTTGCACAAGCTCTTGCAACCATGAACCAAGTACCAACTGGATTGGTATCTCTTATGGCAAACATGGTTCGCCCACTTCTTTATGCGCTTAAAGATCTTGAATCTAAAAAAGCAGCATAATTTCCGCATTTATTGCCAAAGTTTTAATAAAAAATTTCAAGGAGAAATCCCATGTCCGTAACTAAAGAACAAGTTGTTGAATTTATTGCTAATATGACTGTACTTGAACTTTCTGAGTTCATTAAAGAATTAGAAGAAAAATTTGGTGTTTCTGCTGCTGCTCCAGCTGCTGCTATGGTAATGGCTCCAGCTGCTGGTGGTGCTGCTGCTCCAGCTGAAGAAGAAAAAACAGAATTTGATATTATTTTGAAAGATTCTGGTGCAAATAAAATTGGTGTTATTAAAGTTGTTCGTGCTCTTACTGGTCTTGGACTTAAAGAAGCAAAAGATAAAGTTGATGGCACTCCAGCTACTCTTAAAGAAGGTGTATCTAAAGAAGAAGCTGAAGAAGCTAAAAAACAACTCACCGAAGCTGGTGCAACTGTTGAAATTAAATAGTTTTATTTCGGTACAGTTTCGAAATATTGAAGACCCCTTTTGGGGTCTTTTTTTTGTTGTCGCTTTAGCATAATAAAACCACCCGCTAAGCGGGTGGACTGAAAAATCTTTAGATACAAGACTGTCCTCCTTTGGTATACATTTGATGTGTTCGTCAATTATAACCAAAGGAGGACAGTGTCTTATGAAAGACAGTCAAAGTTTATCTCATACCCGTTGGAATTGCAAATATCATATAGTGTTTGCTCCAAAATTTCGTCGTCAAATAATATATTCAAAATTAAAAGAAGATATAGGTAAAATTCTTAGACAATTATGCGAACAAAAAAAAGTAACGATTATTGAAGCAATAGCCTATGTAGATCATATTCACATGTTAGTATCTATTCCACCTAATCTAAGTGTTTCTTCATTTATGGGGTACTTGAAAGGGAAGAGTTCTCTAATGATCTTTGATAAACATGCAAGCTTGAAATACAAATATGGAAATAGGCATTTATGGTGCAGAGGCTATTATGTAGATACGGTAGGACGTAATAAAGAAATAATACAAGCGTATATTCAAAATCAATTAAATGAGGATAAAATGACCGACCAATACTCACTAAAAGAATATTATGACCCGTTCACGGGTAGTAAGAATAAATAAGGCAATGGTATAAGCTATCTTAGTAGCAGTTAGTGAATATAATGCAATTGGCGAATACATTCAAAGCTTCTTAGATGCAAGTTAGTAATATGCCTTATAGGGCTGGCGAAAACCACCCGCTTTGCAGGTGTACTGAACATCTTTAGATGTAAGACTATTTTCTTTTGGTATATATATTTAATATGTTCGTCAATTATAACTAACGGAGGAAAGTATCTTATGAAAAGACAATTAAAGTTTTTCTCATACTTGTTGGAATTGCAAATATCATATAGTGTTTGCTTCAAAATTTTGTTATCAAAAATTATATCCAAAATTAAAAGAAGATAATAGGTAAAATTCATAGACAATTATGCGAACAAAAAAAGTAACGATTATTAAAGCAACAGCATGTGTATATCATATTCATCTGTTAGTATCTATTCCACCTAATCTAAGTGTTTCTTCATTTATGGGGTACTTGAAAGGGAAGAGTTCTCTAATGATCTTTGATAAACATGCAAGCTTGAAATACAAATATGGAAATAGGCATTTATGGTGCAGAGGCTATTATGTAGATACGGTAGGACGTAATAAAGAAATAATACAAGCGTATATTCAAAATCAATTAAATGAGGATAAAATGACCGACCAATACTCACTAAAAGAATATTATGACCCGTTCACGGGTAGTAAGAATAAATAAGGCAATGGTATAAGCTACTTTAGTAGCAGCTAGTGAATATAATACAATTGGCGAATAGATTTAAAGCGTCTTGAGACGCAAGATATTAATATGCTTATAGGGCTGGTGAAAACCACACCGCTTAGCTGGTGGCCTTTATTGTCACTTTAACTTAATAAAACTACCCAGTTAGCGTGTGGATTGAAAAATCTTTAGATGCAAGACTATCCTCCTTTGGTATATATTTAATGTGTTCGTCAATTATAACCTAAGAAGGATAGTATCTTATGAAAAGACAATCAAAGTTTTTTTATACTTGTTGAAATTGCAAATATCATATAGTGTTTGCTCCAAAATTTTGCTGTCAAATAATATATTCAAAATTAAAAGAAGATATAGGTAAAATTTTTAGACAATTATGCGAACAAAAAAAAGTAACAATTATTAAAGCAACAGCATGTGTAGATCATATTCATCTGTTAGTATCTATTCCACCTAATCTAAGTGTTTCTTCATTTATGGGGTACTTGAAAGGGAAGAGTTCTCTAATGATCTTTGATAAACATGCAAGCTTGAAATACAAATATGGAAATAGGCATTTATGGTGCAGAGGCTATTATGTAGATACGGTAGGACGTAATAAAGAAATAATACAAGCGTATATTCAAAATCAATTAAATGAGGATAAAATGACCGACCAATACTCACTAAAAGAATATTATGACCTGTTCACGGGTAGTAAGAATAAATAAGGCAATGGTATAAGCTACTTTAGTAGTAGTTAGTGAATATAATGCAATTGACTAATAGATTTAAAACGTCTAGAGACGCAAGCCAGTAATAAGCCCTTAGGGGCTGGTGAAAACTAATCGCTTAGCGGGGTTTTATTTTTCATATGTTATTAATGAAAATTAACTTTATAAAGTTAATTGTAAAACGAAATGCGATTGGTAAAATATATCCCCGTACAAAACCTTTATGTAAAATAATATGTTGCAAATAAATAATCCTCGTAGCTTTTACTCATGTGCAATTAATGTTTTACTCTAATTATTAAGGAAAGCTAGAGGTATAACTAGTATTGAATTTTGGTTATAAAAATTATTAATTTACATGGACGACATTATTTAATGATTCTAAGCTAAGCTAAATAAGCAGAAAAAAAGATTATATTCTAAACTGTTTAAATTAATTATAATAATAAATTTTTAATTGTAAAACGAAGTGCGACAGGTATTAAAAAAAGTAGCCCAATACAAAACCTTTATGTAGAATAATATTTTGGAACAACCACAAGGAGGTTTTACTATTGAGCTACACACATCTTACACTAATTGAAAGAGGAAAGCTAGAGGCATATTTAGCCTTAAATTTTAGTTGTAGAAAAATTGCTAATTTACTTGGACGACATCATTCAACTATTATAAGAGAAATAAACAGAAACAAAAAGGATTATCATTCTATAACTGCTCAAAATAATTATAATAATAAAAGAAAGAATAATC
>JAHHTE010000139.1 GCA_020024815.1 Mailhella sp. | reverse complement strand
GGTTTTAGGGGGAAAACTTTTTATAAAAAGTTTTCCCCCTAAATTTAAAAAAAATTTTTTATAATTTTTAAGAATAAAAGATTGACTTGCTATCTTTAATAATACGGTTTATATAAAAAAAGCAATGAAAGTATTTTATTTGAGGGTATGTTATGAACGCATATAAAAAAATTGTTGTTGGTATTTGTGCAATGTTTATGGTTTTTGCATTAGGAAATAATGTGTATGCCGCAAATGCAGTTCCAAATACTCCAAAAAAAATTAATGAGCGTTTAAGTCCTGTTATGGTTGAGTTTGAAGGCGTTGATAGTATTGGATCAAAACTTTCTACTCGTTTGAAAGAACTTTTTAATGCAAGTAATTTATTTAATCTTGAAGGTGCTGATGTACCTAAATTCCGTGTGCTTATTTCTTCTGCTCCTGAGTTTAAATCTCGTCCTTCTATTGGTAGTGCATATTCTGTTGTATGGTTATTTTCCTTGAGTGATGCAACACTTCGCCATTATTTAGCTATGGAAGTTGGTGTTGTTTCAAATGAAGATGTTAATGATTTAGCAGCAAAAATTGTTGAAAAAACAGATAGTATTGCTATGCGTTATTCTTACCTTTTTCCAGAAAAAAAATAGAGTAATTTTATGGTGTTAGATAAAAATGAAAAAATTCTTGTTTTGGGTGGAAAAACAGGAATGCTTGGTCAAGCTCTTTGTAAGCTTGGAAAAAGTCAAGGTTTGGAAATTGTAACACTTGGCCGAGAAGATGGTAATGTTACTGATTTAGAATTTCTAAAAGAAAAAATTTTTTCTATTAATCCTACAATTATTTTTAATGCAATAGGGTATACGGCTGTTGATAAAGCAGAAGATGATGTTCAAAATGCAAATCTTATTAATAAACGTTTACCTGAAATGCTTGCTTGTATTTTGAAAAATACAGATATTTTTTTAGTTCATTATAGTACAGATTTTGTTTTTGATGGTAAAAAAAATTGTCCGTATGTTGAAACTGATGAAACAAATCCTTTATCTGTGTATGGTGAAACAAAATTAGCTGGGGAAGTTGCTTTACAAAAATTAGAAAACTATGCTGTATTACGTACAGCATGGCTTTTTGGTGCAGGAAGAAAGAATTTTGTAAGCACTATATTAAAATATGCACAAGAAAAAGAATCATTAAAAGTTGTTCATGATCAATTTGGTTCACCTACTTGTACAAAAGATTTAGCAGAAATGAGTTTTGCAGTTGCAAAAAAACGTGCTACGGGAATTTTTCATGCAGTAAATGCAGGTCAAGCTAGTTGGTGTGAATTAGCTAGTGAGGCTGTTTCTATTTTTAATTTACATACATTTGTTGAGCCTATTTGTACAAAAGATTGGCCACAAAAAGCTGTTAGACCAAGTTATTCTGTTTTATCTCCTAAAAAATTGATTGATACGGTTGGCTATACTCCTCGTCCTTGGATACAGGCTTTGCGTGAATATATTTTAGAAAATTTAGAGTGTCTTAAAAATCAATAAAAAGTAGGTGGATAATGTCATATCTTGAAGTTATTTGGAAAGGCATTATTAAAAGTATCAAAGAGGGAACTCTTGTTAGTAAAAACCTCTTTCCTATGATTATTTCTATAATTGTACTTGTTAAGGTATTACAAGAACTGAATATTATTCAATATGTTGCAATGCCATTAGAGCCTATTATGCAAACAATGGGGTTGCCTGCAGAATTTGGAATTGTTTGGGCTTGTGCTATGCTTGTAAATATATATTCTGCATTAGCTCTTATTCCAAGTATGTTATTACTTGTCCCAAGTGTTACTGTGGAGCAAATGACAATTTTAGGTCTTATTATTCTTATTGCTCACAGTCTTATTTTGGAAACAAAGATTGCTGGTCGTTGTGGGCTTTCCATGTCTTTTCAGGTTGGTTTACGATTGATTACAGCATGGATTTGTGGTGTTTCTGTTCATTTGATTTGTAGTCATTTTGGATTTTGGCAAGAAACTGCAACTGTTTTATTTAAAGCTGGTGCTGCTTTAGATTTTACAGGCTGGGTTCTTGGTGAATTGAAAAATCTTGTGCAAATTTATTGTATTATTTGTCTTGTTATGATGTTTAATAAGATAATTAATGCATTAAAAATTTCTCAATTTGTAGGCTTTATATTGGGTCCACTTTTACGGATTCTTGGTATTTCAAAAGAGGCTACAAATATAGTTATTGTTGGGCTTGTGCTTGGAATTTTATATGGAAGTGGTATTATTATTCAAGCTGCGACCGAGGGAAGAATATCACGAATTGATGCTTTTACTACTATGAGTTTAATGAGTATTGCACATGCCTTAATTGAAGATACAATTTTGCTTTCTCTTTTAGGTGGATCATTATGGGGCTTGCTTGGAGTAAGACTTTTATTTGCAATTAGTGTTGGGGTAAGTATAAATCTTTTATATGCTAAAAAACAGCAGCAGTTAGAACTAGAAAAAGGAACTGTATAGTGCTTAAGATATGGATAAATTGTGGAGAGCTTTCTGGTGATATTCAAAGTGCTGAAATAGTAAAAGCTCTTAAAAATACTGGTAATGATTTTGATTTTGTTGGAATGGGTGGGGACTCTTTAAAAAAAGAAGGGGTACGCACCCTTTTTCATATTAATGAATTATCTGTTATGGGTGTTAGTGAGGTTATAGAAAAAATACCACAAATTTTAAAATTATTAAAAAGAATAAATATAGCATTACAAGAAGAAAAACCTGATGTTCTTATTGTAACTGATGCTCCTGACTTTAATTTTAGAATAATTAATATGGCAAAAAAATTAAATATTCCTGTTTATTATTTTATTCCTCCTAAAGTTTGGGCTTGGCGAAAATATAGATTAAATTTTTTACAAAAAAATATAAAAAAAATATACTCTATTTTACCTTTTGAAGTTCCTTTTTATCAAAAAAATAATGTTGATATAACGTATATTGGAAATCCATTAGTAAATGTTGTTAATCCAAATGAAAATATGTTAATTGAAAAGGTTGAGGGTAGAATTGGGCTTATGCCTGGAAGTAGAAAAAAAGAAATTAGTTTACTTCTTCCTGAATATGCAAAAATGGCTCAAGAATTGTTGATTACTTATCCTCATTTAAAATTTTATATTATTAAAGCACCACAATATTCAGAAGAATATTTAAAATCTTTTTGGCAAAGTAAAGCACCTGTTTCTTTTGTTGAGGCAGAAAATAGGTATCAGTTTATTCCTAGTTGTGAGTTTATTGTGGGGGCTAGCGGTACTGCTGTTCTTGAAACTGCTCTTTTAGGCACACCAACTATTGTTACATATAAGGTAAAAGCTTTTTCATATCTTGTAGCAAAAGCATTTGTTGATGTTGATTTTGTAAGTTTGCCTAATTTAATAATGAAACGAGAAGTTTTTCCTGAATTGTTACAAGAAAAAGCTGATTATCCAATGCTTGTTAGTTATGCTAAAAAATGGCTTGAAAATAAAGATTATTTAGAAGCAATAAAAAAAGATTGTGTAACTATTAGAGAATTACTTGGTCAAGGTGATAGTGCAGAACTTTTTGCAAAAGATTTTTGTTCTGAATTAAAATTAAATAATTTTATTTAATATAGGTCAATAATAATTTGTTGATATAATGGATAACTTGACTTAATCTCATAAAAAAGTTAATCTTTTTAGCAATTATTTTTTATAAAAATACCACGAGGAAAAAATGATTTTCAAAAAATATCAGATTTTTGTTTTTGATGAAAAAACAGGGAAAAAACGTAGTTTTAGTATAAAAAGTTCAATTGTTTATGGTGTGTTAGGTGGTGTAGCTCTTTTAGTTGGTGCAAATACTTTTTTAGTGCAACATTTTCTTAGTACAAAAGATGTAAGAAGTGATTTGGTTATTGCTGAACGTGAAATAGAAGAAAAAGAAAATAGACTTGTTGGTATTTTAGCTGAAATTGAAGTATTACGTGATGATATTAATAGAATTAGACAATTTGATAACCAATTGAAAATGCTTGTTGGAGAAAAAACTGAAACAAAAGAAAATGCTATGGGTGGGGTAGAGTCTGAAGAATTTAAAGTTGATATGCTTCCCTTGCATAGACAAGAATTAGCTGCACGTAAAATTAGAGGATATTTACGTGAATTGAAAAAAGATTCTCAATTAGAAGAGATAATTCAACAAGATTTAATTGTTTTAATGAATGAAAGTACACAAAAGTTAGCTTCTATTCCTTCTATTATTCCAACTCATGGTTTTATTTCTTCTCGTTTTGGTGCAAGAACTTCACCTTTTACAGGTATTCGTCAAGTACATAAAGGATTAGATATTGCTGCTCCTATTGGTACTAAAATTATTGCTCCTGCTGATGGACGTGTTCTTTTTGCAAAACTTGATGGTGCTTATGGCTTTAGCGTTGAAATTGATCATGGTAATGGAATTATTACTCGTTATGCTCATATGTCAAAATTTGATGTTAAAGCTGGTGATATGATTAAACGTGGTGATTTAGTTGGTAGAGTTGGTAATACTGGTCGTTCAACAGGTGCTCATTTGCATTATGAAGTAATTGTTAATGGCGTGCATACCAATCCTATGGCATATATTATTGAAAAATAATGTAAAAAAAAGAGAAAAATAAATGTTTAGTGCTTTAGAAGATTTCATTTTCAAGCTTGTAAATATGACATTAAGAGCTGATTTTTTAGATTGGTTCTTACCTCTTTTTGAAAGTTCCTTACCTGTATTTTTAGTTGCAGTTGGCTCTATTTTCCTTTTTGCTCTTTATTGCAAAAAAACATATGGGGACTTTTTTTATCGTTTTTTACTTTTTATGGGTATGATTGTTCTTTCTGCTTTTTTTGCTAAACAAGGTGCAAAGTCAATTTATATTGAAAGACCTAGACCCTATCAAGAAATTGCTGGCACTATGTTTTATGATGATCATGAAAAAACTTGGATGCAAGCTCAATATGCAGTAGAAGATGTTTATCCTCCTGTTCATACTGATTTTGTTGATAATACGGCTAATAATGTAGATAGTGCAATAGAAAGTGATAATTCAATAGATGTTGCTCGTGATCAAGAAATTGTTTCTTCTGATCAAGAAAATACAAATACTGAAGATCAAAGTATAGTTGAAGATTCCACGAATATTTTACCTAATGATGTTACAGATACTCAATCAACAATGAGTAATCAAAATCAATTAGCAAATAAAACTCCAACTTTTGTAATTCATGGACAAGCAAAATTACAACCTTCTTCTGTAATTGCAATTAGTATGGCTATTGCTTTTGTTATTGCTTTACTTGTCGCAAAGGCTATGCCATATATTTATCTTTTCCCATTGCTTATTGGTTGGTCTCAAATGTATACTGGCAATGCTTATTTATCTGATATTATAGTAGGTTGGATAGTGGCTATTATAGCTGTGTTTTTTGCTTGGGCTTGTTTTGCCTTGTTTTTTAAATACGTTGCCCGATTGAATTAATTTTTCGTCATATTAAATAAAAAAGCTCAATAGTTATTCTATTGGGCTTTTTTTGTCTTAATTAGTTATGTTTACTTGTATAATAAGTCGATTAAATGATTTAAATTTTTTTATAGAGGATAATTTGATTTTGAATAGTTTGGAGTTTATCAACAGTGAAGAATAAATATAAAGATTATGTGTTGAATATAGAAC
>JAHHTE010000138.1 GCA_020024815.1 Mailhella sp. | reverse complement strand
ATTTTGTTGAGGGGGGGGGGAATATTGTCTTTATTTATAATTTTTTATTATAATGTGTAAAGTTTAATTCTTTTCGCTAAAAAGGTAAAATAAAATAAAAAAAGAGGTTAGCTAGATGAAAAAAATTTTATTATCATTAGCTCTTGTTTTAGGTTTAGCAATGCCTGCATTTGCAAATGATACAGAGCTAAAAATGGCAACAACAACAAGTACAGCAGATACTGGTTTACTTGATTATTTAACTCCTATTTTTAAAAAAGATACTGGTTATGATTTGAAATATGTTTCAGTTGGAACTGGTGAAGCTTTAGCTATGGGTAGAAATGGCGATGTTGACGTTGTTCTTGTTCATGCAAAACCAAGTGAAGAAAAATTTGTTGCTGATGGCTATGGTGTTGCTCGTATTGAAGTAATGTATAATGATTTTATTGTTGTTGGTCCTAAAGGTGTATTACCTTATTCTAATGATATAAAAGAAACACTTAATCAAGTTTTTGCTAAAAAAGTAAAATGGATAAGTCGTGGTGATGATTCAGGTACTGATAAAAAAGAAAAAGGAATTTGGAAAAATCTTGGTATAAATGCAAGTGAAAATCCAAATTATAAAGAATCAGGTTCTGGCATGGGTGCAAGCCTTTCAATGGCAGATGAATTGGGTGCTTGCATTCTCACTGATCGTGGTACATATTTAAAAATGAAATCAGATAGTTCTGTAAAATTGGATCTTGAAATTATTTGTGAAAAAGCTCCAGATCTTCTTAATCAATACGGTATCATTGCTGTAAGTCCAGCAAAATACCCTGATACAAACATCACAACAGCAACTGCATTTATTGATTGGATTGTTTCCGATAGAATACAAAAAATTATTGGTGAATTTGGAAAAGAAAAATATGGTCAATCATTATTTGTTCCAAATGCAAAAAAATAATTTTTAGTTTTTAGGATAAAAATAGTGGAAATGGTACTTGATTTTATAAAGTTGCTTGCTTCTGTTGGGGCATTTCATGCAATTTATGTAACGCTTTTTATGGCTGTTATAGCAACTAGTATTGCAGCGTGTCTTGGCATTTGCTTTGGGCTTATTCTTGAAAAGTACCATTTTCCTTTTAAAAATAGTATAATACGAATTAATAAAACGTTAATGGGTGTTCCTCCTGTTGTTATTGGTTTGCTTGTTTATTTTTTATTAATGAGACGGGGTCCACTTGGTTCTTTTGAATTATTATTTACTATAACAGGTATGATTATAGCACAAGTTCTTATTATAACACCTATTATTAGTGGTATGGTATATACTGTTGCTCAAAGAGAAGTTCCTCGCATACGAAATTTTGCAAAAAGTATTGGTGCAAATGAACGTCAAACAAATTGGTTAATTATTAAAGAATTAAAAACAGATATGTATTTTGCTATTATAACTGGTTTTGGTCGCTCTATTAGTGAAGTAGGTTCTGTTATGCTTGTTGGGGGAAATATAAAAGAAAGTACAAGAACCATGACCACTGCTATTTCTTTATTAAAAAGTCAAGGTATTTTTACAGAAGGCATTTTTCTTGGCGTTATTTTACTTGCTATTTCTTTTGTTTTGCAATGTTTAGTTGATTATTTTAGAAAAGAAGAGCAGTACAATGAAAATTTTTAATGTGCAAACAAAACTAGCTGATTTTTATTTTTCTATTGAAAATTTAGAAATAGAACAAAATAAAATTCATGCTCTTATTGGAGCTAATGGAAGTGGAAAATCAACTTTTGCAAAAGTTCTTATGCAAATGATTTCATTAGAAAAAGGAAATATTGATTATCAAGGTTTACAATCTCAAGATATTATTTTAGCATCACAAAAGCCTTATTTATTACGCGATACTGTTTTTGCAAATATTATTTATCCTTTAAAAATCCGCCATTATCCTATTAATATAGAAGAAGTTGATTATTATTTAAATCTTTTTGGTATTTTTGATAAAAAAAATGTGTATGCTCGTCAATTATCAAGTGGGCAACAACAAAAAATTTCAATTATTAGAACGCTTATAGCAAAACCAAAATGTATTATTTTTGATGAAACATTATCAAATTTAGATATTGAAAGTATAAGTATTGTAAAAAATCTCATTCAAAATTTACATATAAAAGAAAAAACGTGTTTTATTTTAATAAGTCATCAATTATCAAGTATAAGTAATTTAGTGGATAAATATCATTTTTTTGCAAAGGGAAAACATATTATTTCTTGTGAGTTGCAAGGATTAGTTAATAGCCCTTTAGAAAGTGTAAAACAATATATGGCATTACAATCATTTGTATAAGAAAAATTAGGAGAAATTATGCAGTTACTTACAGTTGATACATTAGATATAGCTAGTCAAAAGATTTTTTCCTATTTGCAAAAAGAAACATTACTTATTGAAGAAAAATTATTATTAGATAGTCAACATTGTGTTTTAGCTCAAGATATTTATGCTCCTTTTGCTGTTCCACATTTTAAACGTTCCACAGTTGATGGATATGCTATTTGCCATAAAGATAGCACAGGTGTAACAGAAAGTTTACCAAGTTTTTTAAAAATAATTGGAAAAGTGGAAATGGGACAAGAAAATACATTTTCTATTAAAAGTGGAGAATGTGTTTATGTTCCAACAGGTGGAATGTTGCCACAAGGGGCAGATTCCATGATTATGCTTGAATATACAGAAAAATTAACAGAAGATGAACTCGCTATATATCAAAATGTTGCATATAATGCTGGTGTTGTAAATATTGGCGAAGATATGGAAGAAAAAAGCCTTGTGTTAAAAAAAGGAACACGTTTACGCCCACATGAAATTGGAGTTCTTGCAGCTTTAGGTATTACTTCTGTTTTAGTTTATGCAAAACCTATTGTAGCTATTATTTCTTTGGGAGATGAAATACTTGCTCCTGAACAAGAGCTTACAATGGGAAAAGTTTATGATATTAATAGTTACGGATTGTATGCTCAAGCGAAAAAATTTGGTTTTGATGTATTATCTATAACTCGTGTTTGTGATGATAGAAATCAAATAAAAAATACTATTATAAAATTAATGCAATTAGCTGATATTGTTGTTTTATCTGGTGGAAGTAGTCAAGGAGAAAAAGATTTTACAGCAAGTTTATTAGGGGAATTAGCAAGTTCAGGTGTTTTAACGCATGGAATTGCTATTAAACCCGGAAAGCCAACAATAACAGCGTATGATGAATTTTCAAAAACATTATTATTGGGTTTACCCGGTCATCCTGTTGCTGCAATGCTTTTGTTTGAGCTTTTAGCACAAAATGTCTATAATCAATTAATGGATTGTAAAGAAGAAAATTGTATTGTTGCAAAAATGGCAAATAATTTTCCAAGTGCTGATGGTAAATTAACTTGTCAACTTGTTGATCTTATCATACAAAACAAAGAATATATTGCTACACCTATTTTTAGTAAGTCAGGTTTAATTTCTTCTCTTGCTAAAGCTCAGGGATATATTTTGGTTGATATGAATACTGAAGGCATAAAAAAAGATGAGCAAGTTCTTGTTCATATTTTGTAGGGGAAAAAATGAAAAAACGTAATTTATATTTAAAAGTAATGCCTGTTGAAGAAGCATTACAAAAATATCTTGATGTTATTCATAAAAATGTTGCTATTCAAAAAGAAAAAATAAAAGTTATTGATAGCTTGGGTAGAAAAACAACATCAGCAATTTATGCAAAATATAATTCTCCGTTATTTAATTCTGCTGCTATGGACGGTATTGCTGTTATTTCTGAAAAAACACAAATGGCAACAGATTTTCATCCCCTTAATTTGCAAAAAGACTTAGAGTATGTTGTAGTGGATACTGGTGATCCAATTCGTGAACCTTTTGATGCTGTTATTATGGCTGAAGATTTGATTGAAACTGAAGGTGGCGAAGTTCTTATTAGAGAACCTGCTCATAGTTGGCAACATATACGCCCAGTAGGTGAGGATATTGTTGCACATGAACTTATTTTAACAAGTAATCATATTATCCGTTCTATTGATATTGGTGTGCTTTTAAGTGCTGGTATTACAGAAATAGAAGTTTATAAAAATATTCGTGTGGCTATTTTTGCAACAGGTACTGAAATTATTGAACCTGATGCAGAAATAAAAGAAGATAGTATTATTGAATCAAATTCTCGTATGTTTGAAAATTTGGTTAAAGAGCAAGGTGGAATTGCTGTTAGAATGGGAATTTTACCTGATGATTTTGCTTTGATTAAAAATGCAGTAGAAAAAGCAAGCAAAGAATATGATATGGTTATTGTTAATGCTGGCTCTAGTGCTGGTACAGAAGACTTTACTGTTCATGTATTGAAAGAACTTGGTGAAGTTATCGTGCATGGTGTAGCTATAAAACCGGGAAAACCTGTTATTTTAGCAATGATAGGGAACGTTCCTGTTATTGGTTTGCCAGGTTATCCTGTATCTGCTTTTATTGGGTATCAAAATTTTGTTCGTCCTGTTATTGATTATATGCAAAATAATCTTTGTTCTGATCCACAAAAAATTGATGCTTTTATTACAAAAAGGCTTGTTTCTAGCTTAAAACATAAAGAATATGTACGTGTTAAAGTTGGAAAAGTTGATAATAAAATGATCGCAACACCATTAGCAAGAGGTGCTGGAGCTGCTATGAGTCTTGTTCGTGCTGATGGTTTTTGTGTAATTGATCAAAATAAAGAAGGCATTGAAATTGGCGAAAAAGTAAGCGTTGAATTATATAGACCTATTGAACAAATTGAGCATACAGTTGTTTCCATTGGAAGTCATGATTTAATTCTTGATATTATAGCAGATATGATGCCAAATATGTTCCAAGATAGTTATTTATCTAGTAGTCATGTTGGTAGTTATGCTGGGCTTATGGCATTAAAACGTGGAGAAGCACATATTGCTCCTATTCATCTTTTGAATGAAGAAACAGGTGAATACAATATTACATTTATTAAGAAATTCTTTACTGATATTTGTAGACCTATGGCATTAATTAAAGGTGTGCAAAGAGTTCAGGGTATTATTGTGCCTAAAGGAAATCCTAAAAATATTACTAGTATTGCAGATATTAAAAATCATCGCTTTGTGAATAGACAAAAAGGGGCAGGTACAAGAATTTTATTTGATTATTTACTTAATAAAAATAAAATAAATGCAAATGAAATAAATGGATATGATAATGAAAGACCAACACATATGTCTGTTGCTGCTTTAGTACAAAGTGGAGCTGTTGATTGTGGTATAGGTATTCAATCAGCAGCAGTTGCTATGGGCTTAGATTTTATTCCTGTTGGTGTAGAAGAATATGATTTTGCTATTCGCAAATGTCATTTAGAATTGCCACATATTCAATCATTTATTGCTGTTTTGAAAAGTGATGAGTTCAAAAATCGAGTTCAAGCTCTTAAAGGTTATGAATTTGATAATATAGGAAAAATTATTACTGATTTTTAAATATTAAAATTTTTTTTGATTATAAATTTATAAAGCCATTTTGTTATGCAAGATGGCTTTTTTTATAGATATTATTAAAATAAATTCTTTTAAATAAAGTAATTATGAATAATTTATAAACATTTTATTTATGTTTTTTCATGATGCAGAAAAACAAAAACTCTTTTGCATGTAAAAGAGTTTTTATATTAAAAAGTTTTGACGGGAGAGTTTGAGAGGGGAACTTTTTCAAAAGTTCCCCTCTCAAAAAAT
>JAHHTE010000137.1 GCA_020024815.1 Mailhella sp. | reverse complement strand
TGTTATTTTAAAAGAGAAACTTTTTAAAAACTATCATCATAAAATAATAGTGAATAAGGATATAATATTCCAAATTAAAATTTTTCTATTTAAGTAAAATAACGACTTGTAAAAACGTATAAACTTTGTTTTTTAAAGCTTCAGTAAATAAAGACATATAAGCTCTTTTTATTTTATTTAGGTACTAAATATCAAAATACATAAAAAAGGCTCTTAGAAAGAGGTTTATTTGAACTGATAAGATAAATACTATTATTTCAGTATATTATTTACTATATAAATTTTTTATTTATAATTAAAGTTTACATAATTTACATTATGAGCTAAAAATATCATTAAATTTATAGAAAGAAATGATAGGTATTTTTTCAGTAAAGATATTTTTTATTTATAGTAACTTATTATTATCATTATTAAAAATATACTTATTAAATACTTGAAAAGTCTTTTTATATAGCGTAAAAATAACAAGATATTAAATTGAGGGATTTTTATGAGCTTTTTAAAAAATACAACGAGTTTCACACGTTTTAATGTTGCTGAAGATGTGAACTCTGAAATTATGGATAATTTAGAAGCTAAATTACGCCAATTTGCTTTTATTGATATTGATGAAACAGCTGATGAACAAGGTGCTGGTTGGACAAGCTATGATGATATGCTTGATACACAATTTGAGAAATCAAGCCCTAGAAAAGGTGAATTTATTACTTTTTCTTATAGAATAGATACAAGACGTATCTCCCCTGCTGTGCAAAAAAAATATGTTACATTAGCAGTTAGAGCTGAAGAAGAAAAACTTGCAGAACTTGGAAAAAAATATATTTCTAAAGATAGAAAAAAAGAAATAGTTGAACAAGTAAAACTTCGTTTACGTGCAAAGACATTGCCAGTACCTGCATATTTTGAAGTTGTATGGGATTACCCCAATAAAATTCTTTACTTTGCTTCTACACAACGTAGTGTTATTGATAAATTTTCTGAATATTTTGTACGTACCTTTGATGTAGCAATTGAACAAATACTTCCCTACACTTTAGCACAAAATATACTTGGCAAAGGATGTGAAGAACAATTAGATCAATTAGAACCAACTGAATTTAATGCATAAGGAATAATTTTTATGGCAGACGCTCCATACATGGGTGAAAATACTGATATTTTGTTAGGACAAGAGTTTTTAACTTGGCTTTGGTATAGAAGTGAATATGCTGATGGCTTATTCCGTTCTAGTGCTAATGATTATAGTTTTCATGTTCGTATTGAACATCGTCTTGTAGTTCGAGGTGGTGAAGGAGAACAGCAAGAAACAGCTTCTGTTTCTGGTGCTTTTTCACCTATGCGAGAAGCAAGACTTGGTCTTTCAACAGGAAAAAAAGTAGTTCGTGCTTTAGTTAGCTTTGTTAAAGATGATATGAATTGGCAAGTATCTTTAAAAGCAGAAGATTTTAGTTTAAATTCCTTTAAAACACCAGCTTTTGCAAAACCTGAAGATTCTGAAGTTGATGAAGATGCAACGTTTTATATTAAAATGCAATTTATTACAGAAGGTTTAGAGCTTTTTGATGAAGTTTATGAACAGTTTTTGCAAATTAGACTTTCTGAAAATGCATGGGCTGATGAAGTAAAATCAATTAACGAATGGATCAATCACGATATTACAAAGGGAGCTTAGTCTTTTGGCTAATTCATTTGTAACTACCCTACTTTTTTTAAGCAAAAAAGCTATTTGGTTAATGGTTATTTTTTTAGGCATTACATTAATTAGCTTTTTTGTTATACACTTAGCTCCAGGTTCTCCTACTGATATGCAAACAAGCTTAAATCCACTTGTTAACGAAGCATATCGAGCAAAGTTAAATGCATTATATGGTTTAGATAAACCAATTTTTATTCAATATTATGAATGGCTTATACGATTAATTCAATTTGATTTTGGAAATTCTTTATCAGGTGATGCAAGGCCTGTTATGGATAAGATTTTAGAACGCTTACCCTTAACTGTTGGATTAAATCTTGTTTCCATTCTTTTAGCATTATTAATTGCACTGCCTATTGGTATTATTTCTGCTGTAAAGCAAGGAACTTTTATTGATAAGTTTTTTACTTTTTTAGTTTTTTTAGGTTTTGCAATGCCTGGATTTTGGCTTGCATTATTATTAATGCTTTATTTTGGGATAGAACATGGTATACTTCCTATTTCTGGATTAACTAGTTTAAATTTTGCAGAATTAAGTTTATGGGAAAAATGTCTTGATATATCTTCTCATTTGCTATTACCAATAATTGTTTCAACTATTGGAGCTATTGCAGGAACATCACGTTTTTTACGTTCATCAATGCTTGAAGTATTACATCAAGATTTTATCCTAACAGCTAGAGCAAAGGGGCTTACAAAGACAACTGTAATTTTAAAACATGCACTTCGTAATGCTCTACTTCCTGTTATTACCTTATTGGGATTATCTATTCCAGGTCTTATTGGAGGAAGTGTTATTATAGAAAGTATTTTTGCTTTACCAGGACTTGGACAATTATTTTATTCTGCTGTTATTGCTCGTGATTATCCTCTTATTATGGGAAATTTAGTTTTTGGAGCAATTTTAACGTTATTAGGAAATTTATTAGCTGATTTTTGTTATAAATTAGCTGACCCCCGTATTCGAGGAATAAAATAATGTTTTCTTGTATAAAAAATCATTTTTTACTTTTACTTGGTTTAGTTATTGTATTTTCCATGTGTTTTTGTGCTATTTTTGCACCTTTTTTTACCCCATATCTTCCTAATGAATTAAATTTAAATCAAATTTTACATGCTCCAAGTGCAGAACATTTAATGGGAACAGATGCTCTTGGTCGAGATGTTTTTACAAGACTTTTATACGGAGCAAGAGTTTCTTTGTGGGTTGGTTTTATTGCTGTTGGTATTTCTTCTTTTATTGGTATAACATTAGGATTAATTTCTGGATATTTTGGTGGAATAATTGATGAAATTATTATGCGTCTTGTAGATATTATGCTTTGTTTTCCCTCTTTTTTCTTAATCTTAGCTGTTATTGCTTTTTTAGAACCAAGTTTAACAAATATAATGATTGTAATAGGTTTTACTTCTTGGACTGGACTTACAAGACTTGTACGAGCAGAAACCCTTTCTTTACGAGAAAGAGATTTTATTGCTGCTGCAAAATTATCTGGAGCTAGTAAAGTAAGAATTTTATTTATTCATATTTTACCTAATACATTAGCACCTGTTTTGGTTTCAGCAACCTTAGGCATTGCTGGAGCTATTTTAGTTGAATCTTCACTTAGTTTTTTGGGGTTAGGGGTACAACCACCAGACCCAAGTTGGGGAAATATGCTACTTGATGGAAAAGATGTTTTATCAAATGCTCCTTGGCTTTCATTTTTTCCTGGTATTGCTATCTTTATTACTGTATTAGGATATAATTTACTTGGTGAAAGTTTACGTGATATATTTGATCCACGTACAAAGAAACGATAAGAGGTTGTTATGCTTGAGTATTTACGAATTCGTGATTTAGCACTTATAGATGATACAGAACTTGATTTTATAGATGGAATGAATGTATTAACAGGTGAAACAGGTGCTGGAAAAACATTTATATTAAAAGCAATACAATTTTTACTTGGTGAAAAACTAAATGCTGATATGGTGCGTAAAGGTAAAGAAAAAGCTCAAGTAGAAGCTATCTTTTATCTTGGTGAAACAGAATATACAATACGCCGTGAATTAATTGCAGAAACAGGCAGAAGTCGTTTCTTTTTAAATGGTAATGTTAGTTCACAAGACGCGATAAAAGAATTGCGTCCCTTACTTATATTACATGTTGGACAACATGGACAACAACGTCTATTACAACCAACTTTTCAAGCAAATTTAATTGATGATTTTCTTGAAGATAAAAAAATACTCTTGCAAAAAGAAGAAATTGTTAAAGAATTTAAAAATCTTACCCATGAAAAAAAAGTTCTTTTACAAAAAATAGAAACCTTAACTGATAAACGTGAATTATTAGAATTACAGCAAACAGAAATTGAAAAAGTTAATCCTGAAGAAAATGAAGAAGAAAATTTAGAAGCATTACGTTCTCAATTTAAAAGTATGGAACATATACAGGCTTCTTATGATGAAGGGCTTGAAATACTATACGGTAATGATGGTAATGGAGGGTTAATTAACCTTGTAAGTCAATTAGAAAGGGTTCTTTCTCATTTAACAAAAGATTCTGAAATTGAGCATAATATGGATACAGCCTATGAGGCATTGCTTAATTTTCAAGAAGAAATAAAAGAATTATCTTCTCGATTTAGAAATGTTCCAAATCCTGAAATTGATAGTGATATGAGTTTAAATGATATAGAATCTCGTCTTTATCAATTAGCACAATTAAAACGAAAATTAGGAAGAAGTATTAAACAAATTTTAGCATTAAAAGAAGAAGTTAGTGAAAATTTATCTTTTTTAGATGCTTGTAATTTAGATATATTAAATATTGATAAAAAAGAAAAAGAATTAACACATACTTTGCAAAAATGTTTAGAAAAACTTAATGTAGAACGCGAAAAAGCTGCAAAGTCTTTTTGTTCTTCATTAGAAAAAGAATTAAAAGGTCTTGGATTTTCTGAAAAAGTACAAGTTATTCCTGAATTTATTGAACACAATATTAATAATGAGGGAAAAGAACCTTGCATAGAAAAAATAGTAAAACTTCTTTGGGCTCCAAATCCAGGGCAAAATCCTCAACCTTTGGATAAAATAGCATCAGGTGGTGAATTATCACGTTTTTTACTTGCTGTTATTGGTTTACAACAATCTCAATATGAAGATGCAACATTGATTTTTGATGAAGTAGATGCAGGTGTTGGGGGTATTACACTAAATCGTGTTGCAGAACGTTTATCAGCTTTGGCAGAAAAAAGGCAAATGCTTCTTATTACCCACTGGCCACAATTAGCAGCTCGTGGAAAAAATCATTTTAAAATTACAAAAGAATTTATTAATGATGAAACATATAGTCGTTGCGTTCGATTATCAAAAAATGAACGAGAAAAAGAATTAGAACGTATGGCTGGTAAGGAATAATTTTCTTTATTTTTTTTTGAGAGGAGAACTTTTGAAAAAGTTCCCCCTCTCAAACTCTCCCCTCAAAACTTTTTAAACAAAAACACATTTTGCGGGCAAAATGTGTTTTTTATATCTATATAATAAAATAATTAGGGTGTGTTTCTAAATTATTTTTTTTCTTGTTTATATAACATTAACGGCTACCGTATAAAACTAAACAAAAAGCCTTTACTTATGAGTTATGGGAATAAAAGCGACATTCTTTAGAGCGGGCAAAGCTCGCGTAAAAGTATGGAGCGTAAGGGGGAAAGCTTGGGTTCTACAAGGGGGAGAGTGAGGGGGATTTATCCCCCTTTGCTTCCCCTTGTAACGGGGTCTTAGGGGAGGTATCCCCCTAAAATAGTTATGAGGATACTATCTTTTTATTATACTATTCCATAGTATTAGGTGTTATAAGAGGTTTCACCCCTTAGCCCCGAGCAGAGTGGTAAGCTAACGGGGGGCAAGCCCCCCGAGCAATGCCCACTGTTTCACACTCTTTCAGCAAGTCGCTTCGCTCCCCTCGCTTACAGAGAGTGAAACTTATTAAGACAGTGATTTTATGAAAATATTTTTTATTTTATAAGCCTAATACGTTAAAGTAATTCTAAATAATTTG
>JAHHTE010000136.1 GCA_020024815.1 Mailhella sp. | reverse complement strand
TCCCCTTGTAACGGGGTCTTAGGGGAGGTATCCCCCTAAAATGGTTATAAGGATATTATCCTTTAACTATTTGATAGTATTTATTTTATCATAATATTTACATTATTAAGTATACAAGGGTTTTCCCTTAATAATCATTATTTTTTAATCATAAATAACGAGGTGAAAATGGGATTTTCACAAGTGGATATTTGTAATTTAGCGTTAAGTCGGGCTGGTGGTAATTCTATTTTACAAATTACCAGTCTTGGTGAGGCAAGCACAGAAGCAAGGCAATGTGCTATAAAATTTCCTCATGTTTTACGTTCTGCATTGCGAGCATATCCATGGAATTTTGCTACAAAAACAGTGGCATTGGCTTTATTAGGCACAAACGAGGAACAGAAATTTTATAAAAATATTTATTATTATCAATATCCTGAAGATTGTTTGCAAATTTTAGCGATTAATAATCCTTTAGATTTACAAAATAGCAATCAAGAGCAAGTAATAACAAGTTTTCCATACAGTGTGGAGCTTGGATCAGATAGTACAAAATTTATTTTAACACCGTGTCCACAAGCTTTATTGCGTTTTATTACATACATAGATGATCCTAATGTATGGGATAGTTTATTTTGTGATGCTTTTGCATGGCAATTAGCTTCTGAACTTTGTATGAGTTTGGGAGGTGATAATGGACGTGTGCAAGCTTTGAAAGATTTGGCAAGTTTGGCTTTTGATAAAGCCAAAAGTCAAGATAGTAAAGAAAGTCAATATGTTTTAGTACATTCAAATTATCTTGGAGCAAGGGAATAATATGGCTTTTCATGGATTTCAAAGTAGTTTTACAGCAGGGGAACTCTCCCCTTCTTTGGCTGTTCGGGTTGATTTAGCACGTTATCAAACAGGTTGTAGCCTTTTGCAAAATATGCTTGTTCACCCACATGGAGGAGCAAGTAAGCGTAATGGTTTTCGGTTTTTGGCAAAATTATCAGGAAAAGCACGGCTTATGCCCTTTATTTTTTCTCCAACAGAAATATATATTCTTGTGTGGACAGAGAAAAAATTATCTATTTTTACCCGTGAAGGTGCTGTATTAACAAGTCAAAAACTTCCCTTTTCTCTTGCAACACCATTTTCTTATAATGACGCAAAAAAGCTTACTTTTGTACAAAGTGCAGATGTTATTTATTTAGTAACACCTAATTTTCCACCATATAAATTAAGTCGTTTTGCTCATGATAATTGGAAATTGGAACAAGTAGATTTTTCACCAAAAGTCGCTCCTCCCACAGGACTTAGAGCAACTCTTTATGATGTGCGAACTCCTGGAGAAATAAATGGAGATGGTGCAGGAAAAAGAAATTGGCTATATGTGATTACAGTAATTGATGAAAATGGCGAAGAAAGTCTTGCGTCAAAGCCTTGTTCCATTGAAGCACCTGAAAATTTACGGCAAACGTGTTATCCTAAATTGACATGGACAAAAAGTCCAAAAGCCACAGAATATAGAATATATCAAGAAAAAAATGGAAAATATGGGTATATTGGAAGCAGTTTAACAGAAGCATTTGACGCAAAAAATATTGCTCCTGATATGTTAGATACACCACCAGAAGCACAAATTCCTTTTGGAAAGGACAATTACCCCTCTTGTGTTTGTTTTTATCAGCAACGCCTTGTTTTTGCTGGTTCAAAAAAGAAACCTCAAACTTTGTGGTTTTCGCGAACTGGTAATTATGAATCTTTTACAAAATCTTCCCCTACAAAAGCCGATGACGCTATGGAAATTAGTATTGCGGGTAATGAAGTTTCAAGAATTTCTTGGCTTGTTTCTTTGCGTACTTTGCTTGTTGGAACTGGTGGTACAGAATGGGAAGTAAAAAGTGCTAGTGGGGCATTAACAGCTAAAGATATTTCTCTTGTGCCACAATCGTATCGTGGGTCAAGTAGTTTACCAGCTCTTATTGTGGGTAATAGCATTTTACATGTAAATAGAACACATAGAGAAATGCGGGATTTATTATATGATTTTGGAACAGATTCTTATTCTGGTTCGGATCATGCTGTGCTTGCGGGGCATTTATTAGAAGAACATTCCATTACAGACTGGGCATATCAGCAAAGCCCTGACTCTATTATTTGGTGTGTTCGTGATGACGGCGTTTTGCTTGGGCATACATTTTTGCGAGAACATGAAGTTTTTGCGTGGCATAGACATAGTACAGAGGGAAAATTTATTGCTGTTTGTACTTTGCCTAGTGCTTATGCTGATGAGCTTTTTTGTGTTATGGAGCGAGAAATAAAAGGCGTAAAACAATATTTTCTTGAACGTATGGAAAATCGTTATCAATATGATGTGTTAATGCAAGAAAATCAAAATAATGTACAAAAAAATATTAATGAAACAGAAAAAAATGAATTTGTTGCTCCTTATGTTTTTTATGTAGATGCAGGGCTTTCCTATCATGCAGAGGCAAATGGAAAACCAATACGATATGTGGGAGGTTTAGAACATTTAGAGGGAAAAAAAGTTGCCATTGTTGCCAATGGAGCAGTATGCCCTATGCAAATTGTGCGTCCTATTCAATATGAAGTAAATGGAAAAGTACAGCAAATTATGGGCATAGATTTAGGTTTTTCAGCAAAAGATATTATTGTGGGACTTCCCTATACTGCAAAATTAAAAAGTATGCCTTTAGAAGGGGAAACACAATACGGGAGTACGCTTGGTAAGAAAAAGCTTGTGCAAAGAATTGGCGTATATTTTCGCCATACAAATTATGCAAAAATAGGCACAAACTTTTCAAAAATGGACGAAGTAAAATGGCGAAGAAATGAAAAGCCCGGTGACCCTGTACAATTACATACAGATTACGCTTATATTTATCCAAGTTGTGGCTTTGAAAATCAAAGTTATGCTTGTGTGGAATCTGATGTTCCCTTGCCTATGACCATATTAGCTCTTTTGCCAGAGCTTGGAGTAGGAACTTAATGCTTGGAATGTATGGGGATTATGAAATTAAAAAAGCAACGCAAGACGAAGTGTATATTTTAAGTCCAAAAGTTTGTGACATGGAAGCATTAGAACTTTGGCAATTATTCCATATAGATATTGAAACAATGCTTACTATCCTTTTTGAAGATGAAAAACAAGAAATATATAGTCTTTATTTTCAAGGTGACATAATTGGTATGGGAGGCTTAGCTCCGTTAAATGGTTTAGGTTTGCATTGTGCAGAAATTTGGTTTTTAGGGGAAAATTTAATTAATCATCAGCGTTTTTTGGTGCAGTATGGCAAACAAATTATACAAAAGTCTTTGGAAAAATTCCCTATTCTTTTAAATCAAACAGCAGCATGGAATAAAAAAACATTACGTATGGTTAAATATTTAGGTTTTACCATTGATGAAAAATACTTGCGTCTTGGTTGCGAGAAAATTCTTTTTAAACGATTTTATGTAACAAAATGAGGAAAATATGTGCGGAGTAACAGCTGTAACAACAGGGATTAGTGTACTTGGTTCTGCTCTTGGTATGGTAGGAAAAGTGCAGGAACAAAAAGCCCAAAGAGAGCAAGCTTTACAACAACAACTTATACAACAAGAAGAAGCAAGGCACGCTCAAATGCAAGCTCAACAAGCTTTAGAAGATGGCAAAAGAGAACAAGAAAAAGTTCGCTTAGAGCAAAAAGCCTTACAAAGTAAGCAAGCAGTACAATATGGTGCTGGCAATGTTTCTTTGGATAGTGGATCAGCTCTTGATGTTTTATCAGATATAGAAATGCAGGGTGAATTAGAAGCACAGGAAATAGGTGCAAATGCCCAAAGACAAGCAAATATTTATAATAGACAAGCACAAAAGCATACAATGGAAGCTCATCAAGCAGGTAAAAAAGCACAAGGAGGGAAATTGCAAACAGCAAATACGGTTTTGTCTGGGGTTGGAAGTATTACAAATAGTCTTACAAGTTCTCGCTCTGCTAGACGTGGACCAAGTTATTTTTAGGGGGAAAAATGACCATAGCAAGTACGCTTACAAAAAAGCATTATGAAGGAAATGGGATTACAAAAGAATTTCCATTACCTTTTCATTTGGTAGATAAAACACATATTTTTGCCGTCATAAAAAAGAATAAAGAAATACAAGAGGTTACTAAAAATTTTTCTGTTGATTTAGTAAAAAAAATATTCACATATCCTCTTACAGGGGAAGCTTTACCAAAAGGAACAAAGCTTACTATTTATCGTAAAGTACCTTTAACGCAAATTGTGGATTTAGAAAATGCAGGAGCTTTTCACCCAGAAGTATTGGAAAATGATGGCTTTGATAGAATAGTCATGCAAATTCAACAATTAGATGAAGAAATAAGTCGAGCATTAAAATTAGATATTACAGATGAAAGGGATAAAGAAGGGCTTGTAGACGCATTACTTACAGCACGTGATGAAGCAGTTCAAGCAGCTATTAATGCAAAAAATAGTGAACTTAGTGCTAGTAAAAGTGAAGTAAATGCAAAAAATTATGCCAAAATAGCTAAAGCTTGGGCTGAAAGTCCAACTCCTCCTGACTCTAAAGACCCTCATAGTAAGTCCGCGAAAGAATGGGCAAAAATAGCAAGTGATACTGTGCCTATTGCCTCTTATAATTTAGCAGGAAAAATTAAGCCAACAGAACAAACTCTAAGTATAACAAAAGACGGAAGTTTATCTGTAAATGGGTATAATAGGGGCTGGCTTGCTGAAGATTTATCTAAAGCTAATGCGGGGCTATCGGGAGACACTGATTTAAATACAGTAGTTAAAGGTGGTTTTTACCATGTTAATGGCTCTAATGATACTAGCTTAAATAGACCTGTAAAAAATCCTATACTTTTACAAGTTTTTGGCTATGGAGCAGGTCTTTCCACTGGTAGAATAACACAAATTGCCTATTGCTTATATGCTACACAAAAAGAAAATTTTGGGGTGTATACACGAAGTTATTTTAACGGCGTGTGGTCTGATTGGGTGCAATTATGGGCATTAAATGTTCCGCAACAAGTAACAAAGCCAATTTCTTTATTCACAAATGGAAATTTAGGTATTTTGGCTTTTAAACATAATCTTATGGATATTGCTAGTGCAGATGATGTATTACGATACCTTAACATAGAATTTTATGACAAAAACGATAACAGGGTTGCATTTTTCACTGGTAGAAGGACTACTCAAAATCATAGTTATGCTGGAATGTCAGTTTTTAATGCAAATGGCAAAAGTGCAACGTTATCTATTGACATAGATAATGACGGCGTAGCTAGTTCTTACGCTCCTACACCCAATATAAATGGCTCAAGAAATCAGATAGCCACTCTTGGAACTGTTAATAATGCTGGAATATTAAAAAAACTAGGCGAACGTAGTACAAATGGTGATTGGACTTTGTCTAATTTAACTATTGGTAAGCCATTAAAAATTTATTATGCAAATAGTGGTGGTCCTGGACAATTTGCTCAAGTGAATGTTGTATCAGGAGCAGAAGTTGGTCTTGGTACTGGCTCGTATTTGATAGGTAATAACTCTATACCAGGATATTGGAATAATATCAGTACAGATTTATTTGAAACTGTACCCACATCACAAAAAGTAGTTATTAACGTAGCAGTTATAAGTGGTAAATTAATTGCGTATCAATAAGGACTTATTATGCTTAGAGTTTTTATTATAAAAGAAAAACAAATTGATTATATAATGGATCAAGAAACAGGTGAAGAGCAAGAAATTGTTACTGAAGTTGGCGAACCTATTATTTTAAATGTGGATAATAA
>JAHHTE010000135.1 GCA_020024815.1 Mailhella sp. | reverse complement strand
AGTCTAAATTGGTTATAAAAAAATCAAAGATAATAAACGAGGTTAAAATGAATTCAACCAAAAAAATAGATCCAAAAGTAATGATGTTATTAAATAAGTTATATCAATATATAACAGATAATAAACTTAAAATAGGGGATAAATTACCAACAGAGCGAATTTTAGCAGAACAATTTTCTGTATCTAGAACAACTATTAGAAAAGCACTTAAAATATTAATAGAAAAAGATCTTATTGAAAGTAGACAAGGAGATGGTAATTATTTAAAAAAACCAGATTTAAAACCAATTGAAGAAATATTAAATGAAGTAATAGATCAAAAAAGTACATTATTTGAGCAAATAATGGAATTTAGAAATGTAATTGAACCTGCAATAGCTGAAATTGCAGCACAAAAACGAACTCAAAAACATATTGAACAGTTGAAACTTATTGTTTTTGAACAACAAAGGAGAAAAAGTTTTAATTTACCTGCTGATGGAAAATTAGATGCAGCTTTTCATTTACAATTAGCAAGGTGTACTGGAAATATATTATTTATTAATACGGTTCAGCAAATAAATAAAATATATATTGACGGGAGACGTGATGAATTACGTGATATGGAATGGAAAGAGTTTTCTATTCGAGAACATCTTGAAATAATTGATGCTATTGAGAATAAAGATTCTTTACGTTGTAAAAAATTGTTAGAAAAGCATATATCTACTGTTAGTAATACACATTATTTTTCTAAGAAAAAGGATAAGGTATGACGACTATAATAATTTTATATGCTATTTTGGGAATTATTGCTGGTTTGCTTGCTGGTTTACTTGGAATTGGTGGGGGAATTATCATTGTTCCCATGCTTACTTATTCCTTTGAATTATTACATTTTCCTCAACAATATATAATGCATTTAGCCTTAGGAACATCTATGGCATGCATACTATTTACTTCTATTTCAAGTGCTTATTCTCATCATAGACATAAAAATGTATTATGGAAAATAGTTTTATCCATAGCTCCAAGTATATTATTAGGAACATTTTTAGGTTCATTTATTGCCTCTAGAATTCCTACAAAATTTTTACAAATATTTTTTAGTTTATTTTTATTCTTTGTTTCAATTCAGCTTATTACAGGAAAAACACCAAAACCTAATAGACAATTACCAACTATAAAAGGTATGAGTATTATTGGTGGTTTTATTGGTATAATTTCAAGTTTAGTTGGTATAGGAGGTGGAACACTTTCAGTACCTTTTATGATTTTTCATAATGTTGAAATTAGAAAAGCTATTGGTACATCAGCTGCTATTGGAATATCAATTGCTTTTGCAGGAACATGTGGCTATTTTGTAAATGGTATACAAGTTCCTAAACTTCCAGATTTTTCATTAGGATATATTTATTTACCAGCATTATTAGGGATAACTTTATTTAGTACATTTACATCACCATTAGGAGCAAAATTAACACAAAAACTTCCAACTCAAAAAATAAAAAAATATTTTTCTATTTTATTATTAATTATTGGAATAAAAATGTTACTTGAAACAATTTAACTTTATCAACGTATTAAATACAAAAGAGGTAAGGTATGAAAAATGTTGCTGATGTTTTTTGTGGAATTTTTTTACTAATAATATGTGGCATTGGTTTTTGGAGTTTGCAAACTTTGCCAGATGCTTCAGGGATTGATTATATTGGTCCAGCAGGTTTACCTAAATTGTCATTAATTATTTTGATACTATGTAGTGTTATACTGATTGTTAAAGGGGTTATTCAAAATGCTCCTAAAAAATATTTACCTGAAAAAAAAGTTTTTATTAAAATTTGTCTTATCTTTTTCATTTTTTATCTTTATTTAGCTTTGGTTACATATTTAGGAGATTATTTTCTTAGTATAGAAAATGTTATTTTTGAGTATGGTGGTGGTTTTTGTATTAGTACTGTTTTATTTTTACTTACTATTCTTCCTTTATTGGGACGAAAAAATATCATTGAGATTTTATCTGTTACTATTATTACTACGGGATTATTGTTCGTTATTTTTGGTATGTTCTTTAATGTCTTATTACCTTAACATAAAGGGGTAAACTATGTTTTCACAAATTTTGGAAGGAACTTTGTTAGCACTATCATTAAGTAGTATAATAGCGAATTTAATGGGTGTTACTTTAGGAATTATTTTTGGAGCATTACCTGGTTTAACTGCAGCAATGGGAGTTGCATTATTAATTCCCTTAACTTTTGGTATGCCTGCTATTGATGCTTTTTCTGCTCTTTTAGGAATGTATGTTGGAGCAATTTATGGTGGTTGTATTACTGCAATTTTGGTTGGAACTCCTGGTACAGTTGCGGCAGCTGCAACAATGCTTGAAGGACCAGCTTTAACTGCTAAAGGACAATCAAAGAAAGCTCTTGATATGGCTACAATTGCATCTTTTATTGGTGGTATATTTAGTTCTTTAGTTCTTGTTTCTATTGCTCCTTTGCTTGCAAAGGCTGCTATGACTTTTGGTGCACCTGAATATTTTGCAGTTGCTGTTTTTGGCCTTGCTATTGTGGCATCTCTTTCATCAGGGCAAGTAATAAAGGGAATTATTGCTGCTGCATTGGGATTACTTTTTTCATCAATAGGATTAGATCCTGTAACTGGTGATATGCGAAATACTTTTGATAATCCAAATTTATTTAATGGATTATCGTTAGTTCCTGTTTTAGTAGGATTATTCGCTGTTTCTCAAGTATTTGTTACAATTGAAGATGTGATACGTGGAGTAAATTTAAAAGAAACAGCTGTAACTCAAGAAGGATTAAAATTAAAAGAACTTAGTGGAAACTTTATTAATTTTATAAGATCATCTGCTATTGGTACAGTTATTGGAATTATTCCCGCAACAGGTGTTAGTGCAGCTTCTTTTTTAGCATATTCTGAAGCACATAGAAATTCAAAAACACCTGAAGAATTTGGTAAAGGTTGCCTTGAAGGTATTGCTGCAACTGAATCATCAAATAATGCTGTTTGTGGTGGTGCATTAATTCCTTTATTAACTCTTGGAGTTCCTGGTGATATTGTTACAGCTATCATGTTAGGGGCTTTAATGATTCAAGGACTTACTCCTGGACCACTTTTATTTGTTGAACATCCTGTTACAGTGTATGGTTTATTTGCTGCTTTTATTCTTGCTAATATTTTAATGCTAGGTGTAGGGCTTATAACAGTTAGAATTGCTGGAAAAATTATTGCAATTCCTGGAAATTTACTTATGCCAATTGTATTAACTCTTTGTGTTGTTGGTGGTTTTGCTGTAAATAATTCAACTTTTGATTTATTAATTGTTGCGATTTTTGGAACACTTGGATATTTCATGACAAAATTTGATTTTCCGCAACCTCCTTTATTGTTAGCTATGATTTTATCTCCAATTGCAGAAACAAATTTTAGAAGAGCATTATCCATATCCCAAAATGATTATAGTATTTTTTATACAAGCCCAGTAACCTGCATCATTCTTTTTATTAGTCTTCTTATTTTATTAAATCCACTTATTTCAATGGCAATAAATAAGTATAAGAATAGAAATAGAAATTAGGAGGGAATATATGGACGAGTTAAAGAAAACTTTGGTTGAATTAGATAATTGGTTTAATGATCATTATCAAGATATGTTAAATAAAATTGAAACAATTGTAAATATGGATTCATTTTCTCATGATGGAGATGATGTTAATTTAGTAGGAGAAAAAATCTTATCTTTTTTTGAAGGTACGAGTTTTATAACTGAAAAAATAAAAAAAGAAAAAAGTCCTGAAGATGAACAATGGCAAGATAATTTAGGGAATGTTTTTACTGCAAGAACCCATTCTAAAGAAGAAAATGCAGGCATTGTGTTTTTAGCTCACATGGATACTGTATTTCCTAAAGGAACAGCAGCAAAGCGACCTTTTTCTTATGATAAAAAAAATGATAGAGTTTATGGTCCTGGTATTATTGATATGAAATCAGGGTTAATTATGAATATTTTTATTGCTAAAGCATTAAAAGAGTTGAACCTTGTTACCACACCAATAACATTAACTTTTTCACCTGATGAAGAATTAGGATCACCTTCTACTTTACCAATTCTAAAAAAAGAACTTAAAAATCCAATAGCTTCTTTTTGTACAGAACCAGGTTATATAGGTAATGGGGTTACTATTGAAAGAAAGGGATCAGGGCATTTTTTATTAGAAATAATAGGAAAAGCTTCTCATGCAGGTAGAGCTTATGCAGAAGGTTCTTCGGCTATTTTAGAATTAGCACATAAAATTTTGGCTTATAATAATTATTTAGATTTAGAACATGATTTAACTGTAAATACAGGACTTATAAAAGGAGGTATTTCTGCTAATTCTGTTGCACCAAATGCAACTGCAAGAATACATATTAGTTATAAAACATTAGAAGATGGTATAAAACTTGTGGAAAATATAAAACATGAAACACAAAAAACATATATTTCGGGAACAAAATCAATTCTTAGTGGTGGACTTCGTTTACCTCCACTTGTTCCAACTCAAGATACACAACAATTATATGATTTTGTATATTCAGCAGGAAAATTAATTGATTATGTTCCGCATTTAGAAGCATCAAAAGGAGCAGCAGAATCAGGATTTTGTTCAAGTATTTTAAAAATACCAAGTATTTGTAGTATGGGTCCAGAAGGAGGATTTTTACATTCAGAAAAAGAATTTATGATACCATCAACAATTATTCCACGTTGTAAACTGATGGCTTTGGCAAGTATACAAGCTTCAAAACATTTTAAAAATTAAAGGGAATTATTATGAAAAAATCATTTGCATCAATAATAATTTTTATGAGTGTGGTTATACTTTCTTTATGCTTTCCTCAATTTGCTTTAGCTAAATATCCAACTCGTCCAATAACAATAATTATTCCTTTTGGACCTGGTGGAGCAGTTGATATTGCTGCTAGAATTATTGCAGAATATTTTCAAGGAAAACATAATATTACATTAAATATTGTGTGCAAAGGTGGTGGGGCAGGAGCACCAGCTATGCTTGATGTGGCTAAAGCTAGACCTGATGGATATACTTATGGATTTCCTGCTATTGCTACTTTTTCAACAACTCCTCAAGTGAAAAAAACAGGATATAGCATTGATAATTTTAAAGCAGTTGCACAAGTTACAAATATGGTTTTAAGTCTTTCAGTTAATGCAGATTCAAATATTTATTCAATAAAGGATCTTTTTGAAGCAGCTAAAAAAGAACCTAATAAATATAATTTTGCAACACATGGGGCACTTTCAACTCAAAGATTATTTATGGCAAATATATTACAAGCATATCCTGATGTAAATTTACCTCATATTAGTTATACTAGTGGACATGATGTATCAACAGCTCTTTTAGGAAAGCATATAACTTCTGGTTTTGGGGTTACTGTAAATCAAAAACCTTATGTTGCTTCTGGTGATTTTAGAATGATTGGTGTAAGTAGTGCGGAAAGATTAAGTGAATTTCCTGATGTACCAACTTTTAAAGAACAATTAGATAATAATGATAAATTTGTCTTTACTTCTTCTCATGGCTTACTTGCACCTAAAAGAACTCCTGATGAGTGTGTTATAATTATGCAAGATCTAATTAAAGAGGCATTATCTGATCCACAAGTTCAAGAAAAGTTTAAGAAAGCAGGACTTACAACTGATTATTTACCTGCAGATGAATTTCAAAAAGTAGTGGATAATGTTTGGAATTATATTGGACAAGCTTTAAAAGAAAATAATTTATAAATTAATCTG
>JAHHTE010000134.1 GCA_020024815.1 Mailhella sp. | reverse complement strand
ATTATAATCTAATATAAAAATTTTTCTACAAAAAAATAAAAGCTCTTTTCAAATTAGTTATAGTTACGCTAACGATAAGAATAAAAAAATAAAAGCTCTTTTGTATATAAAAGAGCTTTTGAATTAGAAAGTTTTGAAAAAAAGGTTTAAGAGGAAAACTTTTTTAAAAGTTATCCTCCCAAAAAATAAAATTATAAAAAAAACACACCTTATCTATTCTTGCAACAAAGCTTCTGCTCTTGTTATTGCAGCTTTTAGACTATAACAAATATTATTTTCACCTAATGTATGAGCAATACCCATTTTTTTCAAAATACGACGTGTTTTTGCTGGTGGATTTGCTAAAATTACATGATAATGATTTGATTTTCTATGAGCCAAAAATGCTTCTAAAACATGAATACCTGTTGCATCAATAGCTGGCACATTATGCATATATAAAATATAAACTTTTACATCAGAATTATGACGCATAAATACTCTTTGGAATCTATCTACCATACCAAAGAAAAATGGTCCTGAAATTGAATAAACAAAAACACCTTTTGGAAGATCTTGGTAGTTAATAATAGTTTCATCATAATCATGCATAATATCAGCTTCTTCCATTGCCTCAATAGCACTCATTGTACTCATACGTCGCATAAATAATAAAGAAGCCAAAAGTACACCAGCATAGACAGCAACAGTCAAATCAACAAGTACAGTCAAAAGAAATGTTAAAAGCATAATTGACCAATCAGATTTTGGTCCATTTAAAATACTTTTAATCGCATGAATTTCAAGCATACCGTAAGATGTTATAACCATAACAGCAGAAAGACAGGCAAGAGGTATAGCAGAAGTTAATGGAGAAAGCCATAATACAAATAAAAGCACGGTAAAACCATGAATAATAGCAGAAATAGGACTTCTTGCCCCACTGCCTATATTTGTGGCTGTTCTTGCAATAGCACCAGTAGCAGGAATACCACCAAAAAAAGAACAGGCAATATTACCAGCCCCTTGTGCTATAAGTTCCATATTAGAAAAATGTCTATCCCCTGTCATACTATCAGCCACAACGCAAGTAAGCAAAGACTCTAACCCAGCTAAAATAGCAATAGTAATTGCATCAGGAAATAATTCTGGAATACGTTCTAATGAAAAATCAAAACCTTGAAAACTTGGTAATTCAGAAGGAATTTCACCATAACGAGTAGCAATAGTTTCAACAGGAATACCAAATGCCCATACAACTAAACCTGCAACCAATACTCCAACAACAGGTGCTGGAATTTTGGGTGTAAAAGTTCTTACCAAAATCATGATAATCAATGAACCTAAAGCCACCCCAAAGGTTACAGGTGAAAGATTTGTTATTTCAGACAAATATAATGCCCATTTAGACAAAAATTCAGGTGGAACATCTTGTAATTGCAAACCAAAAAAATCACCCATTTGTGATGAAAAAATGGTTAATGCAATACCAGCTGTAAAACCAGTTGTTACAGGATATGGAATATATTTAATTATCGATCCCAGCCGAAAAAAACCTGCCAGTACCAACATACAGCCAGCCATAAAAGTTGTTATAACAAGTCCATCATAACCATGACGATAAACAATACCATAAATAATAA
Organism: Mailhella sp.; assembly: GCA_020024815.1. Classification (GTDB taxonomy): domain Bacteria; phylum Desulfobacterota; class Desulfovibrionia; order Desulfovibrionales; family Desulfovibrionaceae; genus Taurinivorans. The sequence continues at coordinate 4,201 of JAHHTE010000134.1, read as the reverse complement.
TAACAAAAGCCCCAGTAGGCCCACTCACTTGGAAACGACTACCACCTAAAAAACCAATAAGAATACCTGCAATGATAGCTGTATAAAGCCCTTGAATTGGTGTAACCCCAGAACCAATAGCAAAAGCCATAGCAAGTGGCATAGCAACAATACCAACAGTTATCCCTGCTATAATATCACGAATTAGTTCACTAACGCTATAACCACCACGAAAAACTTGCACTATTTTAGGATAAAATGGATCAAAATTTCCTGCATGCATATTTCTATTTAAATGTGAAAAAGTATGCCTATGCATAAAACGTGAACGAAGATGGCTAACAGCCTTTCCCAAATGTTTACTCATAACACTACCTATACCAAAATGAAATTATTATAATATGCCGTCGCTAACGTACGATAAAGAACTAGTTAAAGCAACATAATTATACTTTTTTTTAATTTTTTATAGGGAATATTTTCCAATTATTTTATTTTTTACTTTGGGGGAAATGATTTCCCCCAACCCCCTCAATCAAACAAATATATTAAAACTTATTTCAATAAATTTGCTTATATTCGAAAATTAGTAAAAAGTCTTTTCTCTAAAAAAATAAAAGCTCTTTTATACACAAAAGAACTTTTAGATTAAAAAGTTTTGAAGGAAGAGCTTGAGAGGAGAACTTTTTCAAAAGTTCCCCTCTCAAAAAATAAAAATCCTAATTAATTTTCAAAAAAAATTAAACTGGTACACCTTTTGTCATAGAATAACATTTTCTTCTAAACAAAAGTAAGGGAAATAAAATCCCCAAAACAAGAGCTGATAAAATAAATAATGCTAAAAATCCATTTTGAAAAACTTTTACAAGATAAACTTCAGCCTGTGATTTTTCAGCACTTAAAAATTTAACTAAATAAATCATGGTATTATAAGCAGGAATACCCGGTATCATTGGAAGCATAGCAGGAAAAGTAAATACTTCTACTGGTGTTCTCATTTTTATTGCTACTAATAATGCCAAAAAACCTGTACATACAGCAGCAGAAAATGACGCTGGAACAATATTTATAGCATAAACATTAATCAAAAAGAAACGAAACCCATGTCCCAATGCCCCCAAGCAAGCTGCAGCACATAATGCTTTAAAAGGAGGATTAGAAATTGAACCAAAACCAAAAGCTGCAATATACGCAAAAAACATATCTTGTAACAATAATAAGATAAAATGGAAACTCATGAATTTTCTATCCCCAATATTAACATTGTAAAAAGTAAACCAAGAGCCAAACAAACAATAGTTACGCAGCAATTCATAAATGTTTCAATACCATCTAAAACATGGTCATCTAAAATCTCAATTATCGAATTTAAAAGAGGAACTCCTGGTACAATAAATAATACACTTGTTGCTAAGGCAATATGTGCTGTTTTCCCAAAACCAAAAAGCTCTGGAAAAGCAGACACAAAAGAAGAAATAAATGCTGTTGCTACTACCAAAAATAAATGATTTAATTTCATTTTTTTTAGTAATTCTCGCACATAAAAAGCACAAGCTGTTCCTAAAAAAACAAAAAGCATAGAAAAAAAATCACCACCAAAAAGACGACAAAAAGACATATTTGCAAGAGATGTAGTCAATAAAATTAAATACATCGGATAGCGTCTTGTAGTAATAATTTCATGAAATTTTGCATCAAGTTGATCAAGTGTTAATCCATTATCTGCCACATACCAACTTAATGCACTTATCTTTGATTGAATATAAAAATTTATTGCTAAATGTGGAATAACGCGAATAGCCGTATATTGCACAGTTAAATCTTTTTGACTATGCACAGTTATACTTACACATTTTGACTGTAACATAATAAAAACATCAAAGGAATATGCCTTTGCAAAACGTTGAATTATACGAATAGTTTTGCCTGTATGTGATCCAGAACTCACTAAACATACAGCAATATCTAGTAATAATTCTAAAAGCCTAGCACAAACATGTTTTACTGCTATGTGGTCAACATTACTCATTCTTTTACCTTTGATAAAACATCTTGAACTGTTTCAAAAGTATAAATATCACGAACAATTATTGGTTGATACGGTTTATTTTTTGGAAAAACAGCTAAAAGAGGAATACTCACACTATCAAGTGCTGTCAATAATTTTTGTTTATCTTCCTCATAATTTGTCATATCAACATAAACAAAAGTAACATTATTATCTTTTGCCAATTTATCCATATTTTCTTGTGTAAAAACAGTTTTTTCTAAAACCTTACAAGTAGGACACCAATCAGCAGTAAATTTCAAAACAAGTGTTTTTTTACCTAAATCAGCTACAAATTCTTGTTGATTAAAATTCACCCAGTATTCTTGTTTTTCTTTTACAGTAAAAAGAATTTTTCCTGCAATTCCAACACATATAACCAAAACTAACGCTAAAGCGAGTTTTTTTATTCCTTGTGCATAAATTGAACCCCATTTTCCCCAAATAAATGCACTCAAAGCTAAAATAAAAAGAAAAACTAATACAGAAAAATGCATTGAACTAGGTAAAATAGACAATAAATATAAACTTGTTCCAATTAAGAAAAAGCCTAAAAAATGTTCCATAGTATGCAACCAATTTCCCGCTTTTGGCATAAAACGCACTAAAGAAGGATTTACAGCAAAACATAAATATGGAAAAGCCATACCCAGCCCCATAGCTATGAAAATAGATAATAATACAGGCAAACTTTGTGTTAAACTAAAACCCAAAACTCCACCTAAAAGCGGTCCACTACATGGAGTAGCAAGCAAAGTTGCAAATAAACCACTTGTAAATGCTTGCATTTTTTCATTTCCATGTTGTTTTTCGTGTAAACGTAAATCAAGCATTGGTAAATGAAATAAGCCAAAAAGAGATAATGCCAATAAAAAAACAAAACAACATAAAAATAGCATTATCCAAAACTCTTGAAAAAGCTGTCCCCATGTAAATCCAGCCACACCTAAAAGCACACCAAGCACGATAAACCAAATTAGAATACCTAAAGAAAAAAAGATATTATGTTCTCTAAAAGCTTTTATCCCTTGCTCTGTATTTGCTCCTAAAAAACCATGAATTTTTAATGCTACAATAGGCAAAACACAAGGCATACAATTTAAAATAAATCCAGCTAAAAATCCAAAAAGTAATGCTTTAAAAATACTTGTTACTTCTAAACTTGGATTATAAGAAATAACATTAAAATTATAACTGACTTCTTTTTCTTCTTTTAAATTAGCTTTTTTTTGTAATGCATCAAGAGAAAATACAGCTAAATTTTTTTGTGAATTATTTTTTTCTTTTTGATTACTATCATCTGAAATTACAGCAATTTTATTTTTTAATACAATTTGCTCTTGTTGTTTTATTTGTGCTATATCAAGTTGCTTATTTGGAAATTTTTGTTCTTCATAAGCTGATAAAATTTTTAACACTTCTTTATTATTTGCATAATCAGAAAAATTATTATGTTTAATTACGGTTAAATCTATTTGCTTTTTAAAAGGCTGACAATGTTCCATTGAACAAGCTAAAAAAGAAACAATACCTTGTGTTAATGTAATATTTTTTGGTAAAATACCATAAACTGTAAAATTACCTTCATAAACATCAACAAGCTGTTCAGGATTTACAGGGTCTTGCTTAGTTTTAGGTTTTGGAAATAATAAAGGTATTTCATTTACAACTGTATTATCTTTTACATTAAAAACAATTTTTGTAGGATAAACATCGTCTTGATTTGGTGCGTACGTATAATTTCCAGCACTTGGAATAAAATTTATACCAATAATATTTTGTTTTTCTTGCTCTAAAAAAAACATATCTATTGTAAAAGGATCTTGTATTGTTTCCGCATTTACAAAAAAAGGAAAAAATAAAACATTAATATACGCAAATATTATAATAAAAATTTTTTTCATTAATCATTCCACTATAACATATTTATTTTATAGAATATCTTTTTTACTAGATATTTTATTCTAAAAAAGTATATACACTATTTACTTCTTTTTTGTAAAGAAACTTTTCTCTTTTGATTATGACACCTAAATAATATATAATAATTTTATATTGATATTCTAAATAGAAAGTTATTGTATTATGCTATATAATGTATATTTCTAAGATAACTTTACTTTGAGAGGAAAACTTTTGAAAAAGTTCCCCTCTCAAACTCTCCCCTCAAAACTT
>JAHHTE010000133.1 GCA_020024815.1 Mailhella sp. | reverse complement strand
GTTTTAGGGGGAGGACTTTTCCAAAAGTCCTCCCCCTAAAAAATAAAAAATGATGGTCTAACCCCAAATAAATTTATCTTTTTCCACCAAATAAATATTTAATATCAAATAAAATCAAATAAAAAGACGGTACAATAATAAGTGTAATAAACGTAGCAAAAAGAACACCAAAACCTAATGAAATAGCCATTGGCACCATCATTACAGCTTCTTTTGAGGTTTCAAACATCATAGGCACTAAACCTGCAAAGGTTGTTAGTGTTGTTAGTAAAATAGGTCTAAAACGCTGAATAGCTGCTTGCCTTACAGCTGTATAAGGATCTGCCCCTGAACGTATTCTTACGTTTGCAAAATCAATTAACACTAAGGAATCGTTAACAACTACCCCTGTTAATGCCACCATACCAAAAATACTAATAACGCTTAAACTATGCCCTAAAAGTAAATGCCCTATCACTGCACCTACAATTCCAAAAGGAATAGAAATCATAATAATAAATGGTTGCGTATAACTTTTAAACGGAATAGCAAGTAAAGCATAAATACCTAATAAAGAAAATAATAAACCATAAATCATGGTATTTGTGCTTTCTTGCATATCTTGCTGACGTCCACCAAAACGCCAATGCAAACCCGGATAACGTGCCATAATTTCTGGCATAATATTTTCGCGTACTCCAATCATTACCATACTTGTAGCAGAAGATGGCGTAATATTAGCTGTAACTTTTATACTTTTCCGTCCATTATCATGGGTAATTTTTGCTTCTGCCTTTGTATCTGAAACTTGCACAACATCACGCAATAAAACTTCTTGCCCACTTGGAGAACGAAGCATTAAATCTTCAAAATACGCTAATTGTGTTTCACTTTCTGGTAAACGCACACGCACAGTTATTTCATTTGTACCTCTTTGCTGGCGAAGTGCAATAACCCCTTCATAAGCAGATCGTACTTGTGATGCCACATCACGCGAAGTAAAACCTAATTGCTCGGCAAGTGGTAATAATTTCATATCAAATTGGCGTGTAGTATTAGATACTCCTGAATCAATATCCCCAATTTCTGCAATATCTTTTAATAAAACAGCTAAATCTGCAGCTGCTAAATTTAAAACTTCTGTATTTCTATGAGATAAATATAAGGTTAAGCCCTTACCAGAACCTGGTCCTCCACGGTCGGAAAGCATACTTAATGTTTCAACGCCTGGAATTATTCCCACTTTTTCACGCCATTTATTTGTAAATTCTTCTGTGGTAATGGGACGAAGATCAGGTTTTGTTAAAAACACACGAACTTGTATAGAACTTGCATTAATTCGAGAATAAACTCCAGTAGAAAGCTTATCTCCTCCATTTTCCATAATAACTTCTTCAGCTGCCATAGTAAGGTGATTTTGTATACGTCTTATTTCACTTTCTGGAGCTCCTGTTGGAACAGAAGCCTCTGCAAATGCATAATCTGATTCTGCCTTTGGCATAAGGTCAAAACCAAGCCGACCACTCATGGCAAAAGTCAAACTGCATACTAAAAGTGCAAGCCCAATACTTACCATTATATAACGGTTATTTAAAACATAATTAATAAAAGCTCCATAGCGATATTCTACAAAATACATAAAACCTTTATTAAAAATATCCTGCTTTTGACAAATATATAAAATTGGCTGTTTCCACCATACATAACGCACATTTTGTTCTGCTTTATGATTTTTTAAATGGGACAAGTGTGCAGGCAAAACATACAATGATTCTACAAGAGAACAAACAAAAACAGCAACAACAATAAGTGGTAAACTTACCCAAATTTTTCCCATTATTCCAGGCACAAACAAAATAGGCAAAAATGTCAAAATATTTGTTAGAACACTAAAAACAACAGGCATAGCCACTTCACGAATACCATACACTGCTGATTCTAAAGGAGAATATCCTCTATCTTGCCATGCACTTATATTTTCTCCTACTACAATAGCATCATCAACAACTATCCCAAGCGTTACAATAAAAGCAAACATAGTAATAATATTCACTGTTAAACCAAAGGGAAGAAAAAACCAAAAAGCCCCAAGAATAGAAGTTGGAATTCCAAGACTTACCCATAAAGCCAAAGATGGACGCAAAAAAACAGCCAAACAAATAAAAACCAATGCAATACCAGATAACGCATTACTTACTAAAATATCAGAACGAGCTTGATATATATCTGCTAAATTACTCCGTACTTCAAGACGTATATCACCGGGTAAAATTTGATTATAATGTTCAATGGTTTTTAATGCTGAATTTGCAACTGTTACAGGGTCGTTAATATCATTTTTATAAATAGCTAAAAATATGGTACTTTGCCTATTAAATTCTGCCCATTTTGCAACATTTTCAACACCTTCCGAAATTGTTGCAATATCTTCAAGCATTAAACGACTACCGTCTTCATTGGTTCGCACAACAATATTTGCAAATTCTGACGCATAATCACGCCTTTCATCTACTCGTAATAAAATATCACCTGCTCGTGTTTTTAAAGTACCACCACCAAGCTCAATGGATGTATCCCCTATTTTCCTTGCAACATCTTCTAATTTTAAACCATATTTTCGTAAATTATCTTGTGGAACTTCCACATGAATTTCTAATTCTTTTGCACCCTCTAATTCAACTTTTGCAATTAAAGAATTTTGTGAAAGCTCATCTTTAATAATATCTGCCCAATAACGTAAAACTTGATAATCTTTATTCCCATATAAAAGAACGTTTAAAACTTCCACATGCCGTGTTCTTAAAGAAACAACGGGAAGTTCTGCTTCTTTTGGAAATGTTGATATTCTATCTATTTCTGCTTTAACATCTTGTAATACTTTATTTTCATCAGCTCTATCTTGTAAACTCAATGTAACCGTTGTTGAACCCGGACTTATGCTTGCAGAAGTTTCCTTTATACCGTCCACTCCTTCCAAAGCATCTTCGATAACATTTGTAATACTTTTTTCTATTTCTGTGGGTGTTGCTCCAGGATATGCAACACTAACGGTGATAGTTCCAAGCACAAAAGAAGGAAAAACATCTTTTGTTACGCGTGTTGACATCAAAAAACCGCCAACAATCAAAATAAACATTAAAATATTGGCTGCAACAGAATTTCGTGCCATCCAAGAAAGTGGACCTTTATACAGGTCTTTCATTATATAATTTGGTTCTTCACTCATGAGCTTTTTACTACACTACTTACTGTTAACGGCATATTTTGAATAGGTGATGGAATAACCGTTGTAACAACATACTCTCCATCATTTAATCCACCACGAATATAAACATTATCAAGATCTTTCCATGCAATATCAACAGAACGTATATCCAATAAATATTGTGTTTCAGCATGAGGATTTTTCTTTAATTCTTCTTCTGTGGGGTAACGTGGAATAGCAACAAATACACTATCATTAGGTTGCAATGCACGACGAGGCACAATAACTGTATTATCAAGTGTACCTGCTTTAAATAAAACTTCTGCATGGTCTCCTAAAATAAGTGCTGGTTCATTATTTTTAATACCAAGTGGATCTGGAATACTTATTAAAATTCTTCCCATTCTTGTTGTTGCGTCAAGACTTGCTACTTGTCGAATAATACGACCCTCACGAACTATCCCCGTAGAACTTGTTATTTGTACTTTACTATTTGTGTTTTTTTTCAGATTTAAACTTGTCAGTTTATCAATAGCAACAGCTGCCTCTATTCTATATTCATCAATCCCCACTAAAGTAATAAGACTATCTTGTGTATTTGTTAGACTTCCAACGGAAACATTTCTTTCTGTAACCATAGCATTATAAGGTGCTTTAATAGTTGCGTATTCCATATCTAATTGAGCCATTTTTACAGCAACTTCTGCAGCTGCTACATCAGCTTTTGCTTGTGCTAATTGTGGAGCTCGTAAAGCTAAATCAGAAATAATTACTTCACCAATAAAAGAAGAAGATAATTTTTGTAATTGCTCTGCTTCTGCTTTTGCCACACTTTGTTGCCCCATTTCAAGTTGATAGGCTGCTTTAGCTTTTTCTAAATCACTTTTACGCAATTTTAATGTATTTTGATATGTATCATCATCAAGTCGAATTAATACTTCACCCTTTTTTACAATAGACCCAATATCAGAATTTTCTGCTATATATTCAACTTGCGAACTAATACGGGCATTTATACTTGTTTGTTGGTAAGGTTTAATTGTTCCTAATGCACGAATTTGCACTGGAGCTTCCCCTAATGAAACTTGTAATACATTTACTGCAAAACGTGTTAATTGTGGTTTTTTTCTATTTGCTACTGGTTTTGTTGCCACAAAAAACCATGATAACACAATCATGCTAATAAAAATGCCTAAAATTATATATATTGTTTTTTTATTTAACATCAATTTCTTCCTTCTGAACGAAAAGACTTATTTGTTCTTCTGGAAAATACATATTTCCTAATGCCTTATATAAATTTATTCGTACTTGCACAACATTTACCCTTTGTTTTGCAATGGTTCTTTCAAGATTTTGTGTACTTTGCAATAAAGAAAGAAAACGCAAAATATCTTCCGACCCTTCAAGATACGCATTTAACGCACCTCTTGTTGCACTTTTTGCCATAACATATTGTTTTTCTAAAAGACGTAATTTTTCTTGTTGGGCATATTCTTTTGCCATAGCATTATTTACTTCACTTATAGCAATAGCTACTGTTTTTGAATAATTTATCAAAGATTCTTCAGCAATAGCTTTCATTTTTTGATAATCAAATTTCTTTTTTCCTGCATCAAAAACAGTATATGCTAAAGACGCCAACAAATCATTAGACCAGTTAGCAAATAATAAAGATAAATCAGCAGAATCAAAAACATGACTCATAGATAATTTCAAACTTGGAAAACGCAAAGCATTTACCTTTGCCACATCAAAATGACTTGCTTGTACTCTTGCCCATGCACTGCGAATATCAGGTCTAAACATTAATAATTCCACAGGCAAACCAGCATCTGGAATAGATAAAACTATGGGAAGTGGGGCATCTTCCGAAAATTTTGGTAAATTTCCAGGTAATTGTCCAAGTAATACAGAAAGCGAATTTTTTAATTCAACAGATTTTTGCAATAATTCTGGTAACTCTGCTTTTGAGGACGCTAAAACTTCTTCTTGTTGCAAAACATCAAGACTACTTACAAGTGAATTAGAAAAACGAACTTTTTGCAACTTTACAAGACTTTCATTTACTTCTATTTGATCTTTTACAATTTTAATTTCTGCATTATTTCCTAATAATTCAGCCCAAGTATTTGCAACTTTTGCACTTATTGTCATTGCTGCCGTTTGCAAATCATCTCTACTTGCAACAAAACGCATTTTTTCTGCATTATACGCAGAACGAACTCTCCCCCACACATCAACTTCATAAGAAGCAGAAAAACTTAATCTATTTTTATCCGTAGAATTTGATGTAACCATATCAAAACGATTAGCTTTTGTTTCTGAATCATTTACACCAATACTTGCTTTTGTTTCTATAAGAGGAAAATAATCTGTTTCTGCAATATGTGCTGAAGCAGCATATTGTTTTAATCTTGCATAACTTGCTAAAATATCAAAATTTTCTTGTAATGCTATTCTTTGTAATCTATTTAAATCACCACTAGCAAATGTATGCCACCACAATTTATTTTTATGATTATATGTTTCTCCAACTTGTTGCTGATACGGTTTTAATTCATCATAAAAATATTCTTTAAGCATTGGTGAAGGCAAAACATCAATTTGATCATTAACAGATAACTCACCTGTTTTACAAGCACTACAATTTATTATAATAAAAATACTTAAAAAAAT
>JAHHTE010000132.1 GCA_020024815.1 Mailhella sp. | reverse complement strand
TGTTTGGGTTTATGCGGTAGCCGTTGGCGAAGAATAAGCCTTGCGGATAGCGACAACGGTTTATGTAGTTTAATTGTGCGTAACTTGGGTGTGCTTCTAAATAATTTGGAAACACACCCTATTCGAAGAAAAAATTTCCCCAAACACTATACAGTCAAGCAAATTTAATAAAATAAGTTTTAATAAATTTACCTATAATAACTCATAAAACAGTTTAAAATTACTAACTGTTATATAGTAATAAATATTTTCATAACTATAAAAACCACCAGTTAACTAGGTGGTCTTTACTATACTAATGCAACAAAAAAAGCTCTTTTGCACGCAAAAGAGCTTTTGGATTAAAAAGTTTTGAAGGGAGAATTTGAGAGGGGAACTTTTTCAAAAGTTCCCCTCTCAAAAAAACTATTTTGTTCGTGTTTTCATAAGTGATAATACAATGCCCAAGAAAAGACAAAGCATAACAACACCAAGTGAAAGCATTGGTGCTATGTGATAAGAGAATATTGTTCCTACTAAAAGTTTTATGCCTATAAAAACTAAAATAACAATTACAGCATACTCTAAATAACACAAATATTGTTTTGCTCCTGCTAATAAAAAGTATAAGGAACGCATACCCAAAATAGCAAAAATATTACTTGTGTATACTAAAAAAGGTTTTTCAGTAATAGCAATAACAGCAGGCACACTATCAAAAGCAAACATTATATCTGCAAACTCAATACAAACTAAACATAAAAATAATGGAGTTACTGCCCATTTTGAAAATATTGTTTTAGCATTTTCTACTTGAGGATTACGAACAAAAAAATCATGTGATTCAATGCGTGGGTAAATTGGATATATTTTTTTTACAAGCTTTACACTCCAGTGATTGCTATAATCTTCGATTTCTTCATGCTCTGTTTGCGTATTTTTCCACATTGCAAAAGCTGTATAAAGCACAAATAATCCAAACACTATTAATGCTGGTTTTCCCAACAAAGCAATTATTGTTGTACCTGCAAAAATAAATACAAATCGTAATACTAATGCTCCAATAATACCAAAATATAAAACTCTATGTTGGAATTTATCTTCAATCGAAAAAGCTGTAAAAATTGCCATAATTACAAATAAATTATCAACAGAAAGCGTTTTTTCTAAAAAATACCCAGCTAAAAATAATTGGCTATCAGCTGCACTATGTTTATAATAAACATAAACAGCAAAACACAACGCTAAAATAATCCAAAATGCTGACCATAATGCAGCACTTTTCATAGAAATAGGTTTATCTTGCTGATGTGCTTTTAAATCAATTACTAATGCAGCAAAAACTAAGAGAGAAAAAAGAATAATATCAAAATACGAATAATCCATGCTAGGTAAATTTTCCTTATTCCATAAAAATTTTCCCAAAAAATATAAAAAAGACTATCCTCAAAGTCAAGCTATATTCATAATTTTACAAAATCTTTACAATATACAATTACACTATTGACGAAAGAATAAAATAGCTCTATTTAAAAAAAATAAAAATAATAAGGATATTACATGAATTATCAAAAAGGACTATGCTCTATTTGTTGTTTAAGATTCAAACATTTACCCTATATAGAAGATTGCATTAATTCCATTTGGAACAACGATTATAAACAAATAGAAATTATTGTTCTTGATGATGGTTCAAATGATGGAAGTATAGAAAAATTAAAAGAACTTCAAAAAATTAGTCCTTGTCCTTTTACTATTATTGAACAAAAAAATACTGGAAATATTCCTTTAAACTTTAATCGTACTCTTGAAAAAGCTCGTGGTGAATTTATCAGTTTCATGTCCATTGATGATGTACTTTATCCTCATGCTATTTCAGAAAAAATGGAACTTATGCTTAATAATCCCAATATGGTATTTGTTGCGAATTCAAAAATTATGGGAATTGATGAAAATGGTAATGAAAATATAAACCTAGTGGAACCATTAGGACTTGATTCCTATGATGATCCAGATATTAATAAAATAATAGAAATAGAATCAAATTTATTAGGTACTTTTTATATTCAAGGTACATTTTTTAGAACAGATATTATAAATACAATAAATGCGTTTGATGAAGATATGACAGGTGATGATATTATTCTTCGAACAAAACTTTTTCTTTTTTTTACAAGAAATCCTCAATTTGAATATAAAATTAAAAAAAATCCTGCATGTAAATATAGAAAACATGAAAGTAACATTCACAAAAATATGTTAAGACAAATTAAAATTATTGCAGAATATTATGATAGATATTGGCCTAATAAAAAATTTCCACATGAGTTTTTAAATTGGATTTTTTATACAATAAAAAACACAAGTTATGATGAAGTAATGACCATATTTTCTTTTTCTTCCAAAATGCAAGAATGTTATAACTTACTAGAAATTCAAGATGCATTGAAAAGTAAAAAACGTTTTGAACATAAAAAATTCTATGATTATATCTTTAGAATAGAAGATTATGGATTTAGAAAAAAGATTATAATTTTTCATTTTTTGAAAATAACAATAAAAAAATAGCAAAAAAACATTACTCATAATACACTTTTATTTTTCTATAAATTATGAAATATAAAGTATTGCTGAAAAAAAACCTTTATGCTACTAACTAAACTATATTCCTATAACAATTTTTCATATTGTGAGTAGCTTATGAATACAATAATAAAAGAAGAACTTGCCCTTGCGGGTATTGATGTGGATACAGCTCTTTCACGTTTTATGAATAATGAAAAACTTTTTCAAAAAATGTTATATTTATTTATTGAGGATACAAATTTTCAAAATCTTCTCAATCAACTACAAGCAGAAAATTATACAGATGCCTATAAATCTACTCACACATTAAAAGGATTATGTGGAAATCTTGCTTTAGATACCCTTTTTAATCTTTGCTCTTCTCTTTGTATTGCCATTAAAGAAAATAATATTAACACTATTGCCAGCCTTATTCCTTCAATTATTGAAAACCACACAAAACTTATTAAGGCTATTCAAAAATGGAATTAAGAAAAAATACTTTTAAAAAAATTCTTTATGCTATGCGATACCGTTTAGGTATTCTAATCACTTTTTTTATTTTATCATTTGCTAGTCTTATTATGATGCACAACCTGTTACTTGAAAAAGCACATATAACAGGGCGTGAAATGGCAAGAAGCTATACAGTTGAAGAGGAAAAAAATTTTCGTGCTTATGTTGTTGCATTACAAATAGCAAGCCAAAAACTTGATGAAATTATTGATGAACAATATTTTGACCCTGACTTTGATAAAAAAGTTAGTTCAATTTTGCATAGTTTGCAACAGACATTTCCAACAACAAAAATTCTTCCTTATGCTATCATAAATCGTAAACCATATTTCATTAATAATGAATTAGTTAAAAAAGTTGAAAAATTTAGCCTACTAGATAAGCAATGGTACAACCAAGCCATTGAAGCTAATGGTGAAGTTATTATTTCAAATGCTTATAAAAGTATCATTAATAATAAGCTTGTTATAACATTAGCAAAATCTTCTGACACTACAAATCAAATTATAGCATTTGATATTTTTCCAGAAAATTTTAAAGATACATATAGTACAGAAATTTTACCAAAACGTTGTTATTATTTTCTTTGTGATAATAGTGGAAATTTACTTTATACAACAAATTCTACGGCTCTAACATCAGAACAGATGGAAACATATATTTCTACAATTTTTGCAAAAATCAAAAAAGGTCAAGTAGAACAAATAATTAATGTTATTCGCCCTGATGGTCAAAAACGATCAATATATTATAATATATCTTCTAATGGGTGGATCTCAATAGTTACAATGCCCTATCACCTACTTTTACAAGATATTTATATCATAGGAGCTGGAGCATTAGTTATTTTAATTATTTTTATATTGATCACAGTAGCTGCAACACTCCATGAGATAAAGCTAAATCATAATATCTCACGCACTAATGATACCATTAGAGTTTTAGGTAATTCCTATTATGCTATATATAGAATGAACTTTCATACCAACACGTATGAAATGATAAAGGATTCTGATGATACACGTAAAAAACTAACACCAACTGGCAATTATGAAACATTTCTTAATATTGTAAGTGAAAATATAGAAGATTCAGCAAAGGATGAATTTATAAAAAACTTTTCTGCACAAAATATTAAAAAACTTGTAGCCCAACGCGTTCGGGATTATGGTGGTGATTTTAAAAGAAAATTACCAAACGGAGATTTGCAATGGGTAAATGTAAGACTCTTATTTGATGAATCTTTAGATTCAGAAGAAGCTGTACTTTGTTACCGTAAAATAGAAGAAGAAAAACAATTACAATTACAGCAATTAGATCTTCTTCGTTCTTCATTAGAAAATGCTCAACAAAGTGAAAAAGCTAGAAATATGTTTTTTTCCAGTATGTCCCATGATATGCGTACACCTTTAAATGCAATAATTGGTTTATCAGAAATTGCATTACATCATGTAAATTCTCCTGAAAAAACAACTGATTATTTAAATAAAATAACTACATCAAGTAAACATTTACTCAATCTTATTAATGATATTCTTGAATTATCACGTTTAGAACAAGGAAAAATGAATGTCGAAGCAAAACAAATAAACTTAAAAGAATTTATTGAAGAAAATACAGACGTTTTCCAAACTCGTGCTGCCCAAGAAGGTAAAGCTCTTATTATTAATTATGATATTCAAGACAACCTTATTTATGGTGATCCTTTTAGATTAACCCAAATTCTTAATAATTTACTTTCAAATGCCTTTAAATTTACCAATACAAATGATAAAGTTTATATTAGGCTTAAACAATTAGAAAAAAATAAAATAGCAAAATTTCAATTAGAAGTTGAAGATACAGGTATAGGAATGAGTCAAGAATTTTTAGAAAAAATATTCATTCCTTATGAAAGAGAATCACGTTTTGGTGAAAAGAAAATTGCAGGAACTGGACTTGGAACTGTAATTGTTAAAAATATTGTTTCACATCTTGGTGGTGAAATTACAGTTACAAGTGAACTAGGTAAAGGATCAACATTTGTTGTAACCTTACCTTTTGAACTTGTAAAACTAGAAGAACAAAAAATTCAAACCAATACAAAAGAAATAAACACACAAATAAATTATAACTCATTAGTAGGAAAACATATTCTATTAGCTGAAGATAATGCCATTAATATGGAAATAGCAGCAGAACTTCTTACTATGCATGGTATGGAAGTTACAAGAGCATGGGACGGTCTTGAAGCTGTGGAACAATTTAAAACTTCCCCAATAAATTATTTTGACGCTATTTTAATGGATATGCAAATGCCTAATCTTGACGGCTGCGAGGCAACTAAAGAAATTCGTTCCCTTTTACGACCTGATGCAAAAATTGTCCCAATTATAGCTGTAACAGCTAATGCTTTTTCAGAAGATTTTGCAGCAACCTCAGCTGCTGGCATGAACGCACATATATCAAAACCCATTGACTTTGAACATCTTTGTAAAACAATTAATGAACTAATCGTTTAAGAAATTCTCACTATTTTCTTTAAACAATATCATTATATTTTTTTTGAAAGGAGAACTTTTGAAAAAGTTCCCCTCTCAAACTCTCCCCTCAAAACTTTTTAATCC
Organism: Mailhella sp.; assembly: GCA_020024815.1. Taxonomy (GTDB): domain Bacteria; phylum Desulfobacterota; class Desulfovibrionia; order Desulfovibrionales; family Desulfovibrionaceae; genus Taurinivorans. The sequence goes on along the minus strand of JAHHTE010000132.1, from coordinate 211 downwards.
AAAATCTCTTTTGCGTGCAAAAGAGATTTTGTTTTTTCCACTTATTATAACAAATAAAATAATTATAAAAAAAGTTTTGTAAGGGGGGTTAGGGGGAGAAACTTTTACAAAAGTTTTCCTCTTAAAAAAGACTTATAAAATATTATACATAGCAAATACAAAAAAAGCCCCTCAAAAGAGGGGCTAATATTTTTTGCTTTGTTAGCAAATT
>JAHHTE010000131.1 GCA_020024815.1 Mailhella sp. | reverse complement strand
GGAGAGTTTGAGAGGGGAACTTTTTCAAAAGTTCTCCTCTCAAAAAATAACATTATAAAAATGTCATTAAAAAAAAGCTCTAAAAATTTAGAGCTTTTTTTTAATGGGGTTTGTATTTGGTTTGTATAATTATTCTAAGTTAATAAAAATTGTTTTAAGTTCAGAATATTGTTCATGTGCAGCTTCTGCATTATCTTGACCACCAAAGCCAGACATTTTTAAACCACCAAATGGGGTTGTAATATCACCTTCGCAATATTTATTAACAGAAACAGTACCAGCTTTAAGTTGACGTGCATAAATATGAGCATTTTGCAAGTTATCAGTAAAGAGAGTAGCTTGTAAGCCATAGTTTGTATCATTTGCAAGTTTGATAGCTTCTTCATTAGAGTTTACGCCAATAATGCAAGATACAGGACCAAAAATTTCATGGGTAATGATTTCTGAATCCATTTTTGGATCAACAAAAAGGGTAGGAGCAACATAAATACCACTACCAATATTTAAAGCATGACCACCAGTTGCAACTTTGCAACCTTCGCTTACGCCTTTTTCAACATAGTGCATAACGTTTTTGAAATGAGATTCACTGATCATTGGTCCCATGTTATTTGCTGGGTTCATTGGATCACCAATGTGCCAATCTTTTTCTAAACCTTTAAGCATAAGTTCAACAAATTCATCTTTTCTGTTATTTGGAACAAAAATACGGGTATTTGCAGTGCAGTTTTGACCTGTATTCCAGAAAGATGCAGCAAGAGCAGCATTAACAGCTTTATTTAAATCTTTAACATCATCACAAAGAACAAAAGGAGATTTTCCACCAAGCTCTAAGGAGATTTTTTTTAGATTACTTTTTGCAGAATATTCTAAAAGTTGGCTACCAACTTCAGTTGAACCAGTAAAACTAATAGCATTAACACCCATGTGTAAGCCAAGAGCTTTACCTATAACAGAACCAGAACCAGGAAGAACTTGTAAAACACCTTCAGGAATACCAGCTTCTGCTGCTAATTCAGCAAGACGGAGAGTAGTAAGACTTGTTTGAGAAGCTGGTTTTAAAATAACGCTATTACCTTCAGCAAGAGCTGGAGCAAGTTTCCAAGTGGTTGTCATAATAGGGAAGTTCCAAGGCATAATACAAGCAACAACACCTACTGCTTCTTTAGTAACTAAGCCAACTGCACCATCACCAGAAGGAGAAACTTGACCATAGCGTTTATCAGTAAATTCAGCGTGCCAACGGATAGCGTGTACAGCTTCAGGAATATCTGTACTCATTACTTCGCCAATAGGCTTACCACTATCAAGGGTTTCTAATACTGCAAGTTCTTCTAATTTACTTTCAAGAATATCAGCATATTTTAAAAGAACTTTTTTTCTTTCAGTTGGGTGCATTTTTGACCATACACCACTATCAAAAGCTTTACGTGCAATTTTAACTGCTTCATCTACATCATTTTCATCACAAGAAGAAAAGCTTGCAAAAACTTTACCTGTTGCAGGGTTTACTGTTTCACTTGTTTTTCCACTCTTAGCATCAATAAACTTACCACCAATAAAAGCTTGGGTTGGGTAGGTTAAAGATTGAGCCATTTTTTCATATTCTTGTTGTGTTTTAGCCATTATAAAACCTCATCTTATAATTGAATTGTTTTAAAAAATTCACGGATTTCTTTTAACCAAATTTCAGGAACTTCCATAGCTGCAAAGTGTCCACCTTTTGGCATTTTTGTCCAACGAGTAATGTTATACATTCTTTCAAAATAACTACGTGGAGGCCAAGACATCATTTCTGCTGGGAATAAAGCACAGCCAGTTGGTACTTCAACTTTTTTGTTTGGTTCAGTAATAAGGTATCTTCCACCTTCTTCACGGCGACCATAATAAATCCAAGTTGAAGAGTTGAAAGAGTTTGTTACAACATAAACCATGATATTGGTGAGTAAATCATCTTTAGAATGAGAAGTTTCAATATCATTGTTTTGCACATCTGACCAGTGATAGAATTTGTCTAATAACCAAGCAGCAATACCAACAGGGCTATCAGTCATACCATAGCTTAATGTTTGTGGTTTTGTAGCTTGTTGTGTTCTGTAACCGTCATTCATAATTTGTTCAGTTACAAGATTTTTATCCCATTCTTTTTCCTCTTCTGTTTGAGGGCCAGCATAATGACGCATAGTAGGGAAGTTGAAATGCATACCTTTACAGTTTGTTGGATATTCATAAGCTATCCAACTACAAATAGCACTTCCCCAGTCGCCACCTTGAGCAAGGTATTTAGTATAACCTAAAACATCAACCATTAATGTGTTGAGAGTTTTTGCCATTGCTCTTGGACCCATTGGGCGTTTTGGACGAGAAGAAAAAGCAAAACCAGGTAATGATGGTGCAATAACAGTGTAAGCATCTTCAATATTACCACCAAAACGTTCTGGGTGAGCAAGTGGTTCGATAATATGCATAAATTCTGTTACAGAACCTGGCCAACCATGAACAAGTAAAAGTGGTTTTGGGTTTTCACCACTACCTTTTTCTATAATATAATGAATTTTTAAATCGTCAACATCTGCAATGTAATTTTCAAATGAATTGAGTTTTGCTTCAAATTTTCTCCAATCATAAGAATTTACCCAATAATCGCAAATTTCTTTAAGATAAGATAAATTGGTACCATATTCCCAACCTTCATCAACAGGCATATAGCAATCTTCAAAAGGATAGTTTTTTACTTTTGTAAGAACTTTATTAAGTTGTTCATCAGAAACATGAATTTTATAAGGTGTAATCATTATATTATCCTCTATATTTTATATATAAGAAAGTAATTATTACCATGTAGGTTTACGTACTAATCTTGTAAGATACATAGCAATAGGAGAGAGAACTATATATGCAAACATGATCCAAAGAGTTGGGAAACCTTCTGCTGGTAAGAAAGCGTAACCAGCTAAAAGTGGTTGACAAGTAATAAGAATCATTACGTTCATAATACCAAGTTCAACAGCAGCAGGTGATTTGAAATCAGGGTCAACAATTCTAAGAAGAAGTAAACCAGAAGCAACAGTACCTGTATAACAACCAAAAATAGCTAAACCACGTTCAAAGTTAAATTCAGGTCCTCTACGAGCATACCATAAAATTACCCAAAGAGTTACAAATGCCGCAAAGGTTGCAGAAGAAAGGAGTGGAACAAGAACTTGTTGAAGTTCACTTACACTAATAGCAAGGAACACAGCACAAATCATGTAGTCAACAGAAGTATTGGTAATACGTTTAATGGTTTGTTGGTTAATCATGTGCATAAGGTTAGTTTTTGTTAATGCCATACGTACAAGCATTGCAATACACATTGACCATGTAAAGAGAATACCAAATCCAAGACCATTGATTCCTTGTGGAGTATTGAGAGTCCAAGCTAAACCAAAGGAGTAAGCAAGACCATAAATAACAAACATAACAGATAAGTGAAAACCAAAACTATCAACGTTTGCAGGGTGGGTTGTAAATTCTGCACAAGGTTGATTAGTATTAGCTCCCATAATACCACGTAAAAAGTCAGCAGGAAGTGCACCTTCTACTTTACCATGTGTCCAACCTTTTTTAATACCATAGTTAGCAAGTGGAACACCAATAATAACTGCAAAAATAAATCCAAGTGCAGCAGCAGCTAAACCAACACTCATTGCATTTGCAACGCCGTATGTTGTTTCCCAAATATTACCATAAGCATGAGCTTGACCTGGACCTTGTGCAAAGCCAGAACCAAGTAAATAACCTAATACAGCATTATAATCGCCACCGCTTATAAGTTTCCATGCTTCAAAGAAACTAAATCCAATAACTGCTTGTAAGCATTGGCAAAAACCATACATGATAGTCATCCACAAGCCACCTTGAATAAGGACTTTACTTGTGTTTGATTTTTCAGTTTTCATAAGTCCAACACCTACAAATCCAAATGCAAAAAGGTGGAATGTAAGTTCACTAAAGGATTTTGTTGAAATTTCTACCCAACCATTTGATGTTGGTAATCCAATAATGCCAAGTTGTACAAAAATAAAACCAAGAATACCACCTATAAGAGAAGCTGGTACAAGCATTTTTTGTAAAAAAACAACTTTTGCTCTGATAATTGTGCCTAAAACCAAAAGAATTGAGAGCCAAATAAACGCCCCAATATAAGGTAAAAAGGTTGCCTCCATTTTTTCCTCCAACAAGTTAAGCGTTATGCTTAATTATTTTCCCTGGTAAGTGAGATGATCGCTTACCATTTTCAAATACAGTTGTTCCATTAACCATAACTAATTCAATTCCTTCAGGATATGAATTAAAGTTTTGGAATGTTGCTTGATCAGAAAGTTTATTTATGTCTATAAGAACAAGGTCTGCATAATAATTTTCTTTAATACAACCACGTTCTTTTATATTTGCTAATTGTGCAGGAAGGTGAGTTAATTTATAAATAGCTTCTTGTAAGGAAAGGATTTTTTCCTTTTGTGTATAGTCATTAATAAAACGTTCTGCCCAAGTAAAGGAGTCTGGAGTAATTCTCATTGTGCTAGTTGGTCCATCACTTGCTTGAGCTATGGAATCAGAACATACACAACAATAAGGGTCAGAAAGTGCTGTTATTATATCATTTTTATTAAAACATTCCCCTATAAACATGAGAGAATGTAAATATTCTTTTTCATCAATTAAAAGTTTAAAGATTGTTTCCCAAGGGGATAAATGAAATTCTTCTGATAATTGAGCAATAGTTTTTCCTATATTTTCTTTATGTATTATTGCGTCAAAAATATAAATTTTATCCCATTGATTTTGTACGTGAAGTTGCATAAATGGTTCATCATTATGCATAAGTTTTGTATGTAATGTTGTATCTTCTAAAGCTGACAAAAGTTTTGGAATAGATAAATCTAAAGCCCAAGAAGGGAGAAGTGCTGTTATATTTGCATGATTCCAAATAGATGGAATAACGTCCATGCCAATTTGTACGCCTTCTTCTCTATACCAATTACATATAGTAAGAAAATTTTTCATTATGTTATCACGGCGACCATATTTACAATTTACATGTGAAATTTGTAATTTCGTTTGAGAAATATGTGCTATTTCAATAATCTCTGTAAAGCTTGATAAAGCAAATAAATCTCTATTTTTTGTATGGCATGAGTGATAGGTATTATATTCTTTTACTATTTGTAATAATTGTAAAAGTTCAAAGTTTTTTGCTGCTTTTCCAGGAAAATACTCTAATCCAGTAGATAAGCCTATTGCACCTTCTTCAAAGCATTTTGCAAGAAGATTTTGCATTATTTTTATTTCATCTAAATTTGCTTCACGAATTCGTGAACCTTGTGGCATGGCTAAAATGCGGAGAGTACCATGTCCAACTAAACAAGCAATATTAGTAGCTGTTTTATTTTCTTCAATAGTATTTAAATATTCTTTAAAATTGTTCCATGTAGGTTGTATAGTGGAAGGAACTAAAATTTCTTTTTGTGTTTCTTTTGTAAGTGGGGCATTACTATAACCACATAATCCAACAACTTGTGTTGTAACACCTTGACGGATTTGGCTCTCAGCTCTGTTATCAAAATGTATGGTAAAATCAGAATGTGTATGTATATCAATAAAACCAGGACATATAATTTTATTTGTTCCGTCTATTATTTTTCCTGAAAATGATGATGATACTTTACCAATTTCGTAGATTTTATCATCTTTGATAATAATATCTGCTTGATAAGGTTTTGCATTTGTTCCATCAATAACAAGAGCATTTTTTATAAGTGTTTGAGCCATAATTTGTACCAACTTATGTGTAACATATCCACTTATACGGATAATGGTATAAGTTTAATTTTGCATAAACTCTTTTTTATGTCAATAATTGTTATGAAAAAAAATTTAGTTATATAAAAATTGAAATAAAAAATATTATCTAATTTACTAAAATAATAAGATA
>JAHHTE010000130.1 GCA_020024815.1 Mailhella sp. | reverse complement strand
AATAAAATATAAAAAGTGATTTTTATAAACTTTTTACAATTGAAGAAAACGCTTCTACTTTGTGAAAAGATTGCTTATTAGTTAAGATAAAAAGTCAATTCTGTAAAGGGGTTTTTAAAAATTTTTTCTTTAAATTTTACTTCTCTTATAATCATATAAATTAATTAGTTTTTTTATAATATTTAAAATTATTTATACTAATAAAAAATCTTTTTTTTATTTTTATTTTAAAAACGATTTTAAATGCATTCTTTTAATAAATTCAATCATAAAAAAAAGTCCCTATATCTAGGGACTTTTAAATTATTTTTTCTTTTTTATATCGCAAGCACCTGCTTGTCCATCTTTCATTCAAGGTGGCATAATTCCAATTTTTTTTGCAAAATATACAAAAAGAAAAACAACTGCAAATAATAAAAGTAACTTAATCATATATGTTACCAATTAGAATGCAACACTTTGGAAACCACAATCAACATAAACAATTTCACCTGTAACAGCACTACTTAAATCAGATGCTAAGAAAGTTGCTGTATTACCTACTTCTGTTGTTGTTACATTTCTACGAAGTGGTGCATGAGTTTCAATATGATTTAAAATATCTCTAAAATCAGAAATACCAGAAGCAGATAAAGTTTTAATTGGTCCTGCACTAATAGCATTTACTCGTACTTGTTTTTGACCAAAATCACTAGCAAGGTAACGTACAGAAGATTCCAAAGCTGCTTTTGCAACACCCATAACATTATAATTAGGTACTACTTTTTGTGAACCATAATATGTAAGACAAATTACAGAACCACCAGGATTTAAAATTCCTTCATACGCTTTGCAAAGAGCAACTAAAGAATATGCAGAAACATTCATAGCAGTAAGGAATCCATCACGAGAAGTATCCACATATCTTCCTTGTAAATCTTCTTTTGTAGCAAAAGCAACAGAGTGAACTAATACATCAATAGTTCCCCATTGTTCTTTTACAAATTTTGCACTTTCTGCAATTTGTTCATCACTTGTTACATCACAAGGAAAAATAAAATCACCACCAAGCTTTTCACTAATAGGTTCTACACGTTTTTTAATCGCATCACCCATATAACTAAATGCAAGCTTAGCTCCATGTTTTTTAAAAGATTCAGAAATACCATAAGCAATACTTCTATCATTTGCCACACCAAAAATAACAGCTTTCTTATCTTGTAAAATCATATAATTCTCCATTATTTCATTAAAATATCAGCAATTTGTTGATATTTTTTAGTTGTTGTTTCAGCCACTTCTTTTGGTAAACGTGGAGCAGGTGGAGTTTTATCCCATACTTGAGCTTCAAGCCAATCTCTTAAATATTGCTTATCAAAACTTGTTTGATTTTGACCTTCTTTGTATAAATCAGCAGGCCAAAAACGTGAGGAATCAGGAGTTAATACTTCATCAATTAACGTAAGTTCACCATCTACCATGCCAAATTCAAATTTTGTATCTGCAATTAAAATACCACGACTTGCAGCAAAATCACGAGCTTCACTATAAATTTTAATACTTGTATTTTTTACACGCTCTGCAACATCTTTTCCTACAATATCACAAGCTTGAGAATAAGTGATATTTTCATCATGTTCACCTTGTTCTGCTTTTGTAGAAGGAGTGAAAAGAGGTTCTGCAAATTTTGAAGAATTTTGTAAACCAGCTGGAAGTTTATATCCACCAAGTTCACCTGTTTTTACATAGTCTTTATAACCTGAACCAGCTAAATATCCACGTACAATACATTCAATAGCAAGAGGTTTTGCTTTTTTTGCAATAACAGAACGTCCTTCTAATTGATCTTTATATTTTTGTAAAAATTCTGGATACTTATTTACATCAGATTCAATAATGTGGTTTGGAATAAGTGATGAAAAACGACGCATCCAAAAAAGAGTTAATTGATTTAAAATTATTCCTTTTCCTGGAATTGGATCATCTAAAATCACATCAAATGCAGACATACGATCTGTTGTAACAATAAGTACACTCTTTTCATCAAGTTCATACATATCACGAACTTTACCACGAGAAATTAATTTTAATTCTGGAATGTCTGTTTTTATTACTGACATAAGACCCTCTTTTTTTTGGTTATAATCTAGCTTCAACACTTTTTGCGTGTGCTTCTAAGCCTTCCATACGAGCCAATCTAGCAATAGAATTTGCATTTGCCCTTGTAAACTTAGAAGAAGAAGCAATAATACTTGTTTTTTTACAAAATGTTTGCACGCTTAATGCTGATGCATAACGAGCAGTTGCTTGCGTTGGCAAAACATGATTTGGACCTGCAAAATAATCACCAACAGGTTCAGGGGACCATGAACCCAAAAATAAAGCACCTGCATTTTCAATTTGTGATACATAACTCCATGGATCAACAACCATTAGCTCCATGTGTTCAGGAGCAATTAAATTTGCTAAATCCACACCCATTTGTAAACTAGGTAAAACAATAATTGCACCAAAATTTTTTAATGATTCACGTGCAATTTCTGCTCTTGGTAGACTTTCTAAACGTTTTTCAAGACAAGTAAGAATTTTATCTGCAAGATAATTACTTGTTGTGATACAGACAGATGATGCTAAACTATCATGTTCAGCTTGAGATAAAAGATCAGCAGCAATATAATCTGCACTTGCACTATCATCTGCTAAAATTAAAATTTCACTTGGACCAGCAAGCATATCAATACCAACATGCCCTTGCACAAGTTTTTTTGCCATTGTAACATATTGATTTCCAGGTCCTGTAATAACATCAACAGGTTTTACACTTTCTGTTCCATATGCTAATGCTCCAATAGCCCAAGGCCCACCAACACGATAAACTTCTGTAATATCAAGTAAATATGCAGTAGCTAAAAGGTATGGATTTAATGTTCCGTTTTCACGAGGAGGACTTACAATCACAATTTCTTTTACTCCTGCAACTTGGGCTGGAATAGCTTGCATTAAAAAACTAGAAATAAGAGGTGTATTTCCTCCTTTTCCACCTGGAACATAAAGTCCAGCTCGTTTAACAGGACTAACTTTTTGTCCCAAAATAGAACCATCTTCACGAGTTTGAAACCAAGATTTTTCTATTTGTGCTTGGTGAAATGTTCTAATATTTTTTGCAGCTTCACGTATAATTTCTAAATCTTCAGAAGAAACTTGCAAAGCCCCTTGTTGAATTTCTGCTTCTGATACTCGTAAGGTTTGATTAAAATCTTTACTATCAAACTCTTGTATTTTTTCAATTAAAAAACTATCTTTTCTTTCTTTTACTAATTGTAAGATATTGCGAACATTACCTTCAACATCTTGTTCCCCTAAATGCCTATTTGCTAATTTTTGAATAAGTTCTTTTACTTCGCTTAATTGAGAAATAGTATATTTTTGCATATATCACCAAAACTACGCAATAAGGTTATCAACAAAAAAATCAATTAAATCATTTTCACCACAACCCACAAAATATTCATGAGCTTTTATTTCAGACAAAACTTTACAAATATCTTCTTTTCTAAAGAAACAATTTTGTAAAGCTTTTTCAACACCTTGCACATCTCTATTAGTAAAGAAATCGCCATAAAAACGGCAATTTTTAATTTGTCCACGATTTATATCTGCATAAAAATCAACAGCACCAAAGGCAAAACGTTTACGAAATTTTACTTCAAACGCAGGAGATTTTCCAAAATTCCATTCCCAAGTTCTATATTTTGTATTAGCCAATTTTTCAGCTTTTTGAACTAATTCATCAGAAAGAGAAATTTGCTCATCTGTTAAATATTCCATTAACACTGTTTTTATTTTTTGCATTAATTCTTTTTTGCTTATATGGGGAACAAAATCAATCAAATTTGCAACACGACTTTTATGTGATGCAATACCTTTAGATTGATATTTATCAGGATTACCTGTTAATATATCTGTTAAATGAGAAGTATCAAGACTTACAAGTAATGTTCCATGCTGTAATAATTTTTGTCCACTCTTTTTTTGTGCATTGCCAGAAAATTTTTTTCCTTCAGCAAGCATATCATTTCTTCCTGACATTTCAGCTTGAATACCAATACTTTTTAAAGCCTCTACAATAGGCATAATATATCGAGAAAAAGAAGTATCTTCTCCTTTTTCCATAAAACGAAGAAAAGAAAAATTTAAATTACCTAAATCGTGATAAACAGCTCCACCACCAGTTACTCGCCTAACAACAGGAATATTATGTGCTTTAACATATTCTTCATTAACTTCTTCTGCTGTATTTTGATGACACCCAACAATTACAGAAGGAGCATTTTGCCACAAAAGAAAATATTCTTCTCCTACAACAGAAAGAGATTCAAAAAGAGTTTCTTCCACAGCTAAATTATATGTAGGATCTGTACTATTAATAACTATACCTTTCATTTATTATTTCTCTTTTTCTTTGTAAGAATATCAAAAACAGATAAAACAACAAAAATACTTATCCCTGTAACAATTTGCAATAATAATGCAATATTTTGAATATATGGACCTGTTCCACCTAAAATATCAATCCATAAACTTTTATATCCATGTAAAGAAATAAGGAAATATCCAAGCAAAAAGATTGCACCAATAACAACTAATGAACTAATAAGCCACGCAAGTGGATAATGGGAAGCAACAGGAATACGCTCTCTTGTAAATTTCTTATAAGAAAGAAGAAGTGGAAAAAGTGGAAGAAGCACCAAACCTGTTTGAATATATCCACCACCACTACATACAACACTCACAAGCCCTAAAAGTAAACCAACAAAAACAATATGCCAATGATTTTTTTCCTTTCTATCAAGTCCATAAGCAAAAACAATAAGCACTACTCCTGCAATACTTCTAGACCAATATGCTAAACGAGCAAGCCAATAAGGAGACCATATTTCTGTTGTATGCTTGAATGGAAATACTATTGATAAACAAAGAAAAACGCCAACAATAAAAACTACATATTTTAAAGTCGTTAATAACCAATCATTAAGAGCAACCCTACTTTCATCTTGTTGTGTTTTTCCAACTTGTAAAAAGACTTCGTTAATACCAAGTAAAACAGAGGCAAATAAAAGTGGAACAATATAATAAATTACCCTAAAAATAAGAATAGAGGCAAAAACAACATTAATAGGAATTTGATGTGTTAGGTTTACAATAATAACTTCTAAAACCCCAACCCCACCGGGAACATGTGTTAAAACAACTGCTACTTGTGCCAATAAATAATTAGGTAAAAAATCAATAAAACTTATTTCACCATGTGTTGGTAATAAAACAAATAAACAAGCAGCAGCAACAATTAAATCAAGACCAGAAACAATAGTTTGCATTATTGCAATGTGTAATGGAGGTAAAGCAAATTCTTTTTTAAAAAGTAATAAAGATTTTCCATTCAATTTCCAACAAATTACATGATATAAAATACATAATCCAAAAAGAAGAAAACCTAAGGGTCTAACACTTACAAAATGCACTCCTAATTCTTCAGGAAATTCCAATGGTACAAAAATGAATAAAGCCCCAGCTAATCCCATTGCTCCAACCCAAAACGTTACAGCAAGCATTAACACAAGACGAATAATATCAATAGGACTAAATCCCCATGCAGAATATAAACGATATCGAACAGTGCTACCTCCAAGTAATGCACCAAAATTCAAACTAATAACAGCCCCAACAAAGGAAACTAAACCGACCCGTGTTATAGCAAGCTTCTTCTTAATAGCTTTCAAAGCCAACCAATCATATCCCATTAATACAATGAAATTCAATATCATAAATCCAAAAGACATATATAACATACTATTAGGAATAGCATGCACTGCCTTTTTGATTTCTTGAAAACTATATGCTTGCAATTTATTATACAAAAGATATACTGCTAAAGAAAAAACAACAATAACAGCTATCTTACCTAAAATATTTAAAAACTTTTTCATTTATAGTTTTCCATTT
>JAHHTE010000013.1 GCA_020024815.1 Mailhella sp. | reverse complement strand
GACTTATACCTTAACATAGATATAAGTCTTATAAAAATGGTGGAACCTGCAAGGATTGAACTTGCGACCAACCGGTTATGAGCCGGTAGCTCTACCAACTGAGCTAAGGTTCCGTAAGAAAGATTTATATAAAATAATACTTATAAAGTCAAGAAATAAAAAATATAATTAATATAAATTGTTATTAACAATTTTTTCTACAAAAGCCATTTCCTCATCATAGCCTTCTATTTCTTTATCAATTTTTGCTAATAAAACTTGATTTAAAATTTTACCAATAACAGGACCTTGCTTTATACCTAAAGCTAAAATATCTGCCCCTGTTACTTCAATTTTTTCATGTCGAGCTTGATAGATATAATACGATAATTGTTTTTTTATTTCTTCACCTTGTAATTGTTCTAAACGAACAATCATATACAAAATAACTTCAATGGATACAGAAGATAATAATAAATGTAATTCACTCATCTTACTATTTTCTTTAAACCATTTTTCTACTTTTGGCAAAATAGTAATAAGCGAAGAACGAATTTGTAAATATTTATCAACATCTTTGACAGTCAAACGTTCTAATAATTCTTTTATATCTTCAGCAACGACCCCTTTAGTCATTATTAGAATAAAGAAAAGCAATAAATCAACTTTTTCTTCCAAATAAAGCATTTTATACCATTCTAAAACTTTATAACCTTCTGAAACAAAATCAATTTCTTCATCATTTTCTAATGCTAAACAGGGGTGAATTTCTGTTAAAATTCCCAATTCTTGCATACGTAAAATGCATTCTAAAACACAATCTTCTTCTAAAATAATTTCTAACTCTACAAGAATTCTTTTTCCCTCGAGTTTTTGCATAACTTTTAAAGCCAAAGCATTACGAATTAATCTTTCACATTGAGTACATATTCTAAAATCATAGCGTTGTTCAAAGCGAATAGCACGAATAGCCCGCGTTGGATCATCAACAAAACTCAATGCATGCAACATTCTAATCCGTTTTTGCTTAATATCTCCTTGACCATCAAAAAAATCTTCTAATTCACCAAATTGAGAAGTATTAAGCTTTATTGCCATTGCATTTATTGTAAAATCACGTCGATTTAAATCCATTCTAATTGAGGATAATTCCACAGTAGGAAGAACAGCTGGACTTTGATAATATTCTAAACGTGCAGTTGCAACATCAACACGTAATTCTGTTGCACCATAATCAAATCGCATTGTCTCATCTTCTAAACTTTCAGAAGGAAACAAAACAATAGCAGTCATAAATTCTTTATGTTCTCTTACCCGACCATCAAGTTTACTTGCAAGACAATGAGCAAACATTATCCCATCACCTTCAACTACAAGATCTATATCCATATTAGGCCAACGCCATTTTTCTCTATCTAAAATTAAATCTCGAACAAAACCACCCACAACATACAAAGAAACGCCAAGTTCTTCTGCTAAAGAACCTGCTATTTCCAAAAGTTTTACACATTCTTTTGGCGTATGAATACGCAACAAACGTTCCACATTTCTTTTTGTTAATCTATGTTGTTTCTTAGATAAAGAACTTGATTGCTCATCTAGAAAAATTCTTACTAAATCTGTTCTTGTTACAACACCTATCATAGGTAAGGAACATAATTTATCTTCATCACAATTAATATCTTGACTTAAAGAATTATAAGCAACAATAGGAACTAAACGTTGCCTATCTTCAACAATAATATCCATTAATGTTTGTAAATCTGTTTCTAATGTTGCACAACGGATATTACGATTCATAAATTCATTTATTTGTTGTGTACCAAAACCATGTTTTACTGCTTTAGCTGCAATTTGATATTCTAAAATTCCAATACAAATTTTTGAATTTTTTTCTTCTAAAATTGGTAAAGCTTTAAAACCATAATGCATCATTGTATCAGTTGCTTCATCAATAGTTTTATATTGATCCAATGCAACAACAGGAGCACTCATTAGTTTTCGTACTGTCTTATCTGTATGAGAAAAAAGACTAATTTGTCTTTCTAGAAAACTAATTACCTCAAGCATTGTTTTATCTTTTATTGTTGCAGCAGCGGCAAAGGAATGTCCCCCACCACCCAATAAAGCCATAACTTTACCAACATCATAATTTTTATCCTTGCTTCTTGCCACAACTTGAACTTTACCGTCCATTGTTGTTACCATAAATAAAACTTCACAAGGATAAATTTCTAAAAACATAGGAGCCAATGAGGCAATATCATAGAGAAAATTTTCTACATTTGCATTTGCAAGAGCAAATTTTACCCCTGCAATATCATAAAATTTTGCAGATTCAACTAAATCATTTAAAATAAAAAGTTGTTCTTTATTAATTTGACGACCAACATAAGGTGTAACAAAATCTGGAGTAAAACCTTTTTGTAATAAAAAAGTTAACGCTTTTGCATCACGATCAGAAACAGAATTAAAAGTAAATGCACCAGTATCAGCGTATAAACCAAGTCCTAATAAATGGATTAACTCACAGGGCAAATCAAATTGTAATCGCTGCAATTCTTCACAAATTAATGTACAAGTTGATCCTGCTATGGAAATTATACCAAAATCTTTTAAAATATTTGTTTGTGGATGATGATCAAAAACAATAACTTCAAGATTATTTGCTTTTTGCAGTTCATCTATATCATCAGATAAACCAACTTGTTGAAATAATGGAGATAAGTGAGTAAGTCGTGAAGTATGTGATGTGTCCACAATAACAAGGCGTTCTATATCATCAAAATCAGCTTCTTTTGGAGAAACAAAAGAAAAAAGAGGAATTATAATCTCATTTACAAATTCTTGAACAACTTTTTCTTGTGAACCAGGATAAATAATTTGAGCGTTTGGAAAAAGATAAGAAACAGCAAATAAACTACATATCGCATCAAAATCTGCATTTCTATGACAAGTAATTATAGTTTTTTTTGATAATAAATAATTACTCATTATTTATCCACTATTTCTTAACTTTTAATAATATTTCAATATGTAAAACCCAATATTAAACTAGATTTTCTTTTTTTAAAATAAGCTCAATTTCATCTTTAGCCATACCTGTTTTTTGTGCAATCATTTCGTTAGTCATACCTTTTTTCTTAGAACTAATAATAATTTCACGAAGTAAATAAGGTGAACGGCTAATTTCATCAGCTTGTTTTATAAGACGTTTAAGCATAAAAATTCGTTCTTCCATTGCCATA
This sequence comes from Mailhella sp., assembly GCA_020024815.1. Taxonomy (GTDB): domain Bacteria; phylum Desulfobacterota; class Desulfovibrionia; order Desulfovibrionales; family Desulfovibrionaceae; genus Taurinivorans. The sequence goes on along the minus strand of JAHHTE010000013.1, from coordinate 21,333 downwards.
TTTAAACGCTCAAGCTCTGTTTGTCTTTGCATAAAAGTTGCAACAAGCTCTTGCTCTAAATTAGCATTTCTAACCATACGATCCATTAACTCATCTTGATTATTTTGCATACCTAAAAGAAGTTGTTCTGATTTTTTTAAACGTTTAAAGAAAACAAGAACAAGAATAATTAAAGCAAACTCTGCAAGAGTAATTGCAGATAAAATAACCAAATTCATTATTATACCTTTGTATTCAAAAGTTTACCAGATAATGGATTATGATAAGAAGGACAAGTAATTACATTTTTTTCTTTTTTATGCTCTTGTTTTGGTGAGCCTTCAAAGGAATTTTTTCCTTCACTATCGCGTGATACTAATGAAGAATTTTCATCTTCAGCAACTTTATCAAGTTTTTTATTTTCTTCTTCAACAACTTGAGCTGAAACATATTGTGATACTTGACTCATAACTTCAGGTCTAGTAGCAATATTACTAATAGTTGTAGCCATACCTTGTTGTTGAGCATTAAGGATTGGAATTATTTCATTACTCATAAATCCTCCTTATAAAAAACTATTTTATTAAATAACTATCAATGTATAAATCATCTAATGAACCAGAAACAATATATTCATTAACTGCATCTAATAAATCAGCTTTTATTTTTCTTTGATTAGTTGTATCAAGTAAAACTTCTACACTCTGAATTTCAAAGAAATAATATATAGCATCACGAATAACTTTCGTATTATTGCTTATTTCATGAAAAACAGCATTATCGCTTGTACTCAAAACAAAAGTTGCTTGTAAAAAATGAATCTTCCCTGTTGCATCAGTACATTGTACAACAAAAGGTTCTAACTTTACTTGATGAGCAACAGGAGCTTGTCGAACATCAGAACCTGGAACCACAATAACATTTTGTACAATAGCATCATCTTCTAAAAAACTAGAAATAATTAATGCACCAAGTCCAACTAAAAGAAGTAAAACAACACCAGCACCAATAAGAATAAGTTTTTTATGTCTAGAAAAAAAAGATCCTTTTTCTTCAGTCTCTTCCTCTTCTAATTTATCTTCCTTATTAGTTTTTGCTGCAGCATTAGCTTCTTCTGCTGCTTCAGAATCATCACTTAAAAAAGGAGCATCTTCTAAGTCTAGCTCAACTTTATTAGAAGCTAACGCCAAAAAATCTTCTTCTGTTTCAGAATCAGGAGATTTTGGGGGATTTACTCCTTCAGCAGTAGCATTATTTACTTGTGCTGGTAAACTATCAGCATTTGCAGTTTCAATAGTTCTAGTTACTTCTTCAGTTACTTGAGACACAGTAGCCCCTTTTATTCCTCAATACTAGGGGAAAATTTTATCAATTTTCTTTTTTAATGTATCAGCAGTAAAAGGTTTTACAATATAATTGGAAACCTTTGCTTGTGCTGCTTCTAAAATATTTTCTTGTTGTGCTTCTGCTGTAACCATCAAAAATGGCAAATCAGCAAATTTTTCATCTGCTCTTACTTTGCGTAAAAGTTCAATACCTGTCATTTGAGGCATATTCCAGTCAGAAATAATAAAATCAATTTTTTGCTTTTGAAGAACTTCCCAAGCAGTTGTACCATCATCAGCTTCAATAATATTATTAAAACCTAACTGACGAAGAATGTTTTTCACAATACGACGCATAGTTGAAAAATCATCAACAACAAGCACTAACATATTTGGATCGTATGCCATATTTCCCTCATTTTCTATTTATTAAGTATATCGACTATACTTAGAATTTCTAAACATTAAAATTTACAAAATCTCACTAGTTCCAAATTTATGCGTAAATTCACGCCGTAACCTTGAAATAGCTTGTGAGTGTAACTGTGAAACTCTCCCTTCTGTTATACCTAAAACTTCTGCAACTTCTCGCATATTCAATTCTTCCGTATAATAAAGAGATAATACCAACTTTTCTTTATCTGTCAATCTATCAATTAAAAGAGCCATTTTTTCAGTTAATTCATTGAATACAGTATTATGAAAAGGTTCTCCATTTCTATCAGAATCATTAGCAAGCGTATCTTCAATACTATCTAATGGAATTGCCAACTGGCTTTGTAATGCCTCCATACCTTGATGTATTTCTTTTTCATTTAGACCAGTTCTTTGTTGTACTTCCTCAACACTAGGAATTCTACCTAATTCCTGTTCAAGTTGCCACATAGCCTCATCAATTTGACGTACTCTTTGTCGTAAGCCACGTGAAAACCAATCTAAACGTCGCAATTCATCAAGCATTGCACCACGAATTCTATTTTCAGCATACGTTTCAAATTTAATTCCTAAGTCAGCTTGATATTTTTTTAGAGATTCCATTAACCCTAAAATTCCAGCACTAATAAGTTCCGAAATATCAATATTTTTAGGAAGCTTAACTTTCATACGATAAGCTAAAAATCGTATTTGTGGAGAATAATGTTTTATAATGATTTCTTTTTCAAGGGGAGAAAAATCCTCAAAAACCATTTCTCCTGATTCCATCTTAAGCCAAGGCTGCATGCAATGTTATCCTCTAAAAAGAAGTCTTTTCCAGAAAAATTTAATATTTCCATCAGCAGAACCTGAACTATCAAATTTTTCTACGGCATTTACAACTTTTTCCATTGCTTTTGCTACATTAGAATCTGGTTCACCAATACAAAATGGTACTTGGGCCATAATTGATTTACGTACAGTAGGATCTTTTGGCAAAAAGCCAATATAATCTAAACTAACACCTTCCAAAAAGTGATCACAAGCAGAATATAAACGTGTATAAACTTCTTTTGCAATAGATTCACTTGTAGCAGAATTTACTAAAATTCTATAATTTGAAACTCCATGTCTACGTTTTAAAACTTTAATCAATGCATAGGAATCTGTAAGAGATGTTGGTTCTGTTGTTAAAACTACCAATCTTTCTTGTGCTGCTATATTAAAATATAGCACATTATCATGGATCCCTGCACCTGTATCAACAATAAGATAATCTACTTTCTCATCAAAATCATCAAACGCTTCAAGTAATTCTAATTTTTGTCCTGTTTCAAGACTCATCATATCACTAACACCTGATGAAGCTGGCAAAATTTGAAAACCATAAGGTGTATCAAATAAGATTTCAGAAAGTGCCTTACCTTTAAATAAATCATATATATTAAGTTGGGGTGTAAGTCCTAATATAACATCAACATTGGCAAGACCTAAGTCAGCATCAACAAGAACAACTTTCTTTCCTGCCTTTGCTAAACAACAAGCAAGATTTACGGAAATATTTGTTTTACCAACCCCCCCTTTACCAGATGTAACAGAAATTACTTTAGGAGTATTTTGACTTGTATATTCCATATCTATCCCTTTGGAAGTTGATGTTTTAAAATCAAACGCCATATTTGTGCTTCTTCAGATGGTGATAAAGTACCTTGTAACTCTGCTCCATAAGATAAAGCAGAAATAGGTAATCCTGTCCAAACAGCAACATTTATAAGTTCTGCATAATGTTCTGCTTCGTCAAGTTTTGTCCAAACAATACTTGTAGGATAAGGGTTTTGATACCTTCTAAGTAAATCCTTCAAATAACTATAATGAGGAGATAACGTCAAATATACATTTGCTTGAACAGTATCTAAACCAAGCACTCGTAATTTATCGTCTAATTTTTCGTTTTTTGCAACCCCTTGCATATCAATAAAAATACAATTTACTTCTTTACAGGCATTTAAAGCTGCATACATTGCATCTCTATCAGGAGCTTCAAAATATGGAAAACCTGATAAATCAGCCCAATGGCGTAAAACTAAACGTCCATTACCTCGCATACTATCAGCATTAATAAAGGCAATATTATGTTGAGGTCTTTCTTGTTTTCTTAAAAATGCCATTCTAAGTGCTGTACTTGTTTTTCCACTACCATAAGGACCTGCCATAATATGAATACGCTGTGGATAATTTACAAATGAAAAAGGACGTACAGGAACTAATGAGGCTAAAACCTTTAACATTGATAAATCAGCAGCCTTAGGAGAAATTAATGTTTTGTAACATTCTACTATAACATTACTTTCAACACCTTCTCTCTGTAAATATTCTAATGCAATTCGCTGGTGAGGACTTAATTTATCCCAATGCATAGCTGGTTGCATTAAAGAATAAATATGATCTTTTAATCTATCCCATTCCTTATGCCAATCGTCCCAGCCACTTGGAATATTTGCCCCAGTTGCTGCTTGTGCTGCATTGTTTATAATTTGCTTTTTATTTTGATCAGGTCGTTCAGCTCCAGCTGTAATTTCGTAAACTCGTCGTCCATCTTTTTCTTGCTCACGACTAGACAAAATTACAGCATCAGGACCAAGCTCTGCTTTTATTGCTTCTAAAACTTCTTTTGTACTATTTCCAATATATGTTTTAACTTGCATTATTCAATACCTACTGAACCTGCTGAATGTAAACGAATATCAGCTGGAATTTCAACTTGTGATAAAACAGGAACATTTGGTAAAAACCGCATCACAAGTTGTGCTACATGTGGTCTAATCATTGGAGATGTAAGTAATACAGGCTGACTTGAATACATAACCGCATTATCTACCGTCTGATTAATATTTGAAATCAATTTCTGTGCTATCATTGGATTTAAGGCTAAGAAAGCTCCATTATCAGTTTGTCGCAAAGATTCTTGAATTGTTTTATCAGCTTGAGGATCAAGTGTCATAACAACTAAAGAATTTTCCTCATCAAGATATGGACGAATAATTGTTCTTGCCAAACGTTCACGCACATATTCTGTAAGAACATCTGGATTTTTATTTACTTGTCCATAATCAGCTAATGTTTCTACAATAGTTAACATATCACGAATACTTACATTTTCGCGAACTAAGTTTTGTAATACTTTTTGCACTTGTCCTAATTGTAAGGTATTTGGCACAAGTTCATCAATAGCTCGTGGAGCAGTTTTAGCAAGTGTATCAAGTAAACTTTGAACTTCTTGACGACCAAGAAAATCAGATAAGTTACGACGAAATACTTCTGTAATATGTGTTGCAATTACAGTAGCAGGGTCTACAACAGTATATCCAGCCACCATAGCTGCTTCTTTTTGCATTTCACTAATCCAAAGAGCAGGCAAGTTAAAGGCTGGTTCCATTGTTTCCACCCCTTCAACTTTTGTTGTTACATTACCAGGATCCATTGCAAGATAATGATCAATTAAAATTTCTGCAGTAGCAACTTGGTTACCTTTAATAAGTAATGCATATTGACCTGGTCTTAATTGCAAATTATCTCGTAAATGTAAAGCAGGGATAACAACCCCCATATCTAGAGCAAATTGACGACGAATAGAACGAATTCTTGAAAGTAAATTACCATTTTGTTCTTCATCTACAAGTGGAATAAGTCCATAACCAACTTCTAATTCTAAGACATCAAGAGGAAGAAGTTTTTGTACTTCTTCAGGACTATCAATATTTTCTGCATTTGCTTGTCCTGCTCCTGCACCTAACGCTTTATTATTTCCACCTGCAATAGCTTTTCCACCAGCACTAGCACCAGCATAAGCTTCTTCATTATCTCCAAGAATTCTTGTAACAATAAATAATAAGATTGAAAAAGTCCAGAAAGGAATTAATGGTAAACCAGGAACCATACCAAGTAAGAATAAAACCCCTGATACCATTTTTAATACTTTAGAATTATATGTAAGCTGACTAAGAAACTCTTCACCCATTTTACTTTCAGCAGCAGCACGAGATACAATAATACCAGCTGATACAGAAATAATAATAGATGGAATAGTTGAAACAAGACCATCACCTATGGTTAACAATGAATATGTTTTTAAAGCAGTTTGAAAATCCATATCAAACTCAACAACCCCAATAATTATACCACCTATGATATTAATTAGGGTAATAAACATACCAGCTGTTACGTCCCCTTGTACGAATTTACCAGCACCGTCCATAGCACCATAAAAGTCTGCTTCACGACGAATATTTTTACGTTGTTCAATAGCTTCCTGCTCTGATATAATACCAGCATTTAAATCTGCTTCAATAGCCATTTGTTTACCAGGCATAGCATCTAAGGTAAAACGAGCAGCAACTTCAGCAATACGTGTTGTACCAGCTGTAATAACAACTTTATTTAAAACAAATAAAATTAAAAAGATAACAGCACCAACAACGTATGAACCACCAACAACAAACTCTGCAAACGAACGAATAATTTCCCCCGCAGCATCAACACCCTTATCACCATTTAATAAAATAAGTCTTGTTGACGCTACGTTTAAGCCTAAACGCAATAATGTTGTTACAAGTAATAAAGAAGGGAAAATTGAAAACTCTAAAGGACTAATCATAAACATTGACGTTAAAAGAACAAGAAACGCCAATGAAATACTAAATGAAAGCATGAGGTCAAGAATAAAAGTTGGCAAAGGTATAAGCATTAATGCCAAAATTAAAACAACGCCTCCAGCTAGAGCAACATCACCTCTTCCTTTAAAACGTTCAGCATTGGCAGCAAATCTTTGCGTCATAAAATATTTAACCTCTTGTAATTATTAACTAATTACAATATTTATAAAAAATTATTACATATTGTAGTCAAGCAACACATGTAGCTATAACAAAAAAAATTAAAAACTTCTAGACTTGCAAGAACAAAATTTTTATATTATTTACTGCACAGGAGAAATGCTATGTTTTCAATTTTTTCTTTTTCTGAATCACCTAGCCTTGCACCCCAAAGTCTTGACTTACAACTTTTATCAGATGATGAACTTTTAAGTATTTGGGAACAAACACAGCTTGCAGAAATCATGCTTGTTGATAAAGGTATTCCACCCAAAAATATTAATACATACACTAGAACTGTTGAAGCTGAAATCCAAGCTAGAGCAATTCAAGACAAAAACTCTCTTATTTGGCATGTTATAACAAACAAAGATGCTTTTAAAAATTATTCTGAATTAACTAATGATTTTGATTTATTTTAATAATCAAATTTCCATTTAAAACCAACTTCTGTTTCTTCTGTTCCTGCTTTTGTTCCTACTGAGAAGTTTTCATTTACCTCATATTTTAAAACGCCTGATGTATTTTGTTGACCTACACCTTGCTCTATACCTATGTAAAAATTATTTTTAATATATTTACCAATTTCTATATTTATATCTTCTTCACCATTAGCACCCTCTTGGCTATTAATCTCTAAAACATCTACTCCTAAAAAATTCTTTGTAACATTAGTAAGACCTGAATTTATATCAAATCCAACTAAACTAGTTAACACACCTGCCAAACGAATTTTTTCAAAATCACTTAATTCAGAAACAGAACGTGAAAATAAAATATGAGCTAAAACTTCATCAGAAGGCAAATATGGATTACTTGTCATTTCAAGTTCAGGTTTAAATGCTATTCCTTTTAGAATAATAAAAGATTGTACACCTGCACTTTTATGCTCTAAAATAAGATTTAAATGTGGTGCAATAGGTAAAGAACCATCAAAAGTAATTTCACCTTTATTTAAATTTAATTCTGAACCAACTATATTCATTTTTCCCTTCCATGCAGACAAAGTTCCTTTTATAGAAGGTTCTTGAATTTTACCTGTTACTTGTAAATTTCCTTTCCATAATGTTTGAAGAATAGGAGCATAAACACCAAAATCATGAGAAATATTAATTTTTATATCTAAATTTCCATGATTTCCTACAGGTTTTCTTTTAATTCTTTTAGTTGAATCTTCAACAATATTTAATTGTGGAATTGAACTAGTATGAATATTTTCTAAATGAACTTCTGCCTTATCAACATTAATTTCACCTTTTACTTTTAATGATTCAATATTTTCTTTTGCCATTACCTCTCCTGATAATGTTGCAGAAAAATCATTACGATAAAATGGATTAAAATTATTAAATATTGTTTGTATATCTACAATAAGCATAGAACGTTGTAGTTGTTTTTCATACCATAAATTTCGTGCTTTTTCTTTAAAATGTTCAAAAGTAGGCTTATATTTACCATGATATAAAAAAGGTACATCAAAATTTCCTGATAAAGAAAACTCCCCTTTTCTACCATCTTTTGCAAAAAGATCAATTTCTCCATGACCTTTCTTTAAATTAAGATTAAAATCTAAATCAGTAAGCAAAACTCCTAATAATAAATCTTCAAATCTTGCTTTTTGAGTATTAGCCTGTAATACAATTTCAGGACGTGATAAAGATCCTGAAACATCTGCAAATAAATCTAACGTTCCAGTTAATTTTCTACCATCTAATGGTACATAACCCCATATAGTTTTTAAACTTCCTTTATAAACTATTTTACCTTTTATAGGACGTATCTGTGATAAACTTAACATAGGTTTATATTTCAAAGGAAGTTGCAAATATGCATAAGCATCTTCTATTTGATATTTTTCTTTATCAATAATCTTAACATCTAAATTTAATTTATGCTCATTATTTACTGCAACAATCTTTCCTTTTGCAACTAAAGAAACTTTTGGACTTGCCAATGTTTTAAAATCTTTTAATCGAACTTCTAATTTACCTGTTGGCTGTGTTGTTGCACCTACAACTTTAAATTGTCCATCAACAATCCCTTTAAAGTCCTTTGGCAAATAATCTAAATCAACATTCTTTATCCAACCAGCAACATCGAGCATATTTTGTGTTACTCGTCCACCAATAAAAACTTCTCCCTTTGGAGCAACATTAACTTTAAAATTTTTAATATTAATATCATAAGGAGCAAAAAAACATTCTGCTTGTTTTACTAATTTTATATGTGTTTTCTTCTCTGGATAATAAAAATCAAATTCTGATACTTTTGCAGATAACTGCTCAAAATTTGTTCCAAGTTCTGCTTTTAACGCAAAATTTGCATCACCATCAAAATGCATAGCTAAAAGCATTTTTTGAAATAAACCTTTTAGTGTAAATTTCCAATTCTTTACTAATCCAATATCTGCCAATTCTATATCAGCAAAACTTATTTGACTATCAATAGCCCCTGTACCCCATATATCTGTAACAGATATTTTTGTTAAAAAATCATTCCAAACATTTTCTTGAAACTTCCCTGATTGTGCAGATATATTTACTAATATATCTTGTTTTTTTGTTTTTTTATCTGAAAAGATTATAGAATATTTTAATTTTTCTAATTCTTTATATCTACATCAGAAAATTCTATAAATTTTTCCTCATTCTTACCTAATCCAATAATATTTGGAGTCATACGAATCTTTGAATTTGCAAATAATTTTTCCTGCATATATTTTGCATTTAAACTTAAAAGCATATTTACAGGATAATTTACAGCACTTTGAAAAAGCTCTTTCATTCTTTTTACAGGTGCAGCATAAGGATTTTTTTGATAAAGCTTTGCTAATGCCTCTTTATCTAAAGGAATAACATTTTCTTTCTTCTCAAAACCTTTTGTTTCTAATTTTAAATCAAGATCTTCTAAATAAAGATATTTTCCATTAACATTATCACGTTTATCACGTTTATACTTATATGTTGTTATAGTTAACTCAGGGATCATTGTATTAAAAATAAATTTTGGATTTTCTAATTTACCTGACCCTACAATTTTACCAGATAAACTTCCTTTATATGTTTCTTTTTCTGTATCTAAAAAAGAAAACTCATCAATTTTAAATACAGAATTAAGTACAATTTCCCTTGAAATATCAATATCAGTCTTTGAAGTAAAATGTTTTGCTATAATTTCTACATCACGAGCTAAAATACGTGGAAGCTTACGCGTAAAAAACTGAACAGTTAATAATCCCTTAACTTCTTGCTTTGTCCCAAGAAATGCTTGTAAATTTTGTTGTGCATATTCTACATCATCAAAAATCATTTTATAAGAAAATGAAACATTTTTATTTGGTACTTCTGTTTCTTTTTGAGGTTTTATTTCTTGTGTTGTTTGTTGCTCATTTTTTAATAGTACTTGTTCTTCTTTTTTTTCTTTTTGAACTATTTTTTTTCCTTCATTTGTAATGGAATGTGTATCAAGCTCTGCTTTAAATGAAAAAGTTCCTTTATTAATAACATTAGGAATAATAGGTTTTGCTGTTAATTTTATATCACCTTTAAAAGGTTTAGAACTATAAAAAGCTTCAAGCTTTGCTGGTTCAACAAGAAACTGTTCATCAAAAAACTTACCTTTTGTTTTTATTTCAAAAACAGATAAATTTCCAACAGCATTAAAATCATAATCAATAAAAGCCTTTTTAGACTGTGGCATTTGCAACATTTCTTTAACAATAGCTAAAGATAAACCTTGCTCATCTTCAAAACCAAGCCCAAAACGAAAATCTTTTGTTCTTAATACATCAATATTATTTTTTAATGTAGCTTTTTTCTTATCATTTTGAATAGTTAATTTACCTGAAAACCGAAGTAATTCTTTTTCAAGTCCAGCTGACCATATTCCATCTATAATCACTGGTTTTGTAAAATAATTTGTTAAAAGATTATGAGCATGTTCTTCTGATATTTGAATATAATCTTTACTTGCTTCTTGCTTTTGAAAAGCATGTAAAACAGCAGGATTAATTGTTGCATGGCTTATAGCGATTTTACTTACATAAATAGAAGGCAAAGAAGAATTAAACAAAATATTATGTATGAAATCAAACTGTTCTTGAATTGTTTTTTTAGGAACATCTTTATCTTTTTGTTCTGGAATCGTAAGTGTAGGTATTCGTGAAAGAGATAATAATTTTACATCAATACTAGGAATAACAACCTTATATTTTAACAATGCTAAAAAACGACTATTAATATTCAAACTTTCAAGAGTTGCAAACGATCCCTCATAATCCATTACGTTAACTTTTTCAACACCTATGGAAAAAGGTAAATTAAGTTCTAAATCTTCAACTGATATTTTAATACTATATGCAGAAACTATATTATTTATAGTTGTTACAGCAAAATTCTTAATTATATTTTCTACAAAATTTAACCGTAAGCAAATAAAGATAAAAAAAAGCACAAAAAGCAAAACTCCAATAGTTAAGCCAAGATAACGAAAAAATTTTTTTATCCATATTTTAAGTTGCATACTACTCATTAAAAAGCCTGCCCAATACTGATATATATCTGAAAGTCTGAAATATCTTTTTCATCACCATCATAAGCACCTGTTACAGGAACAGCAAAATCAAAACGAACAGGTCCAACTGGTGTATCATAGCGAACCCCAAGACCAGCACCCAAAGCTAATTTCTCGGAAAAATCAGGATCAACAGATTGATAAACCATACCACCATCTAAAAAAGTTACAAGAGCAAGTTCTTTTGTTATATGGTGGCGTATTTCTGAATTAAATAAACAATAAGATAATCCACCAATGGGATCATCTGCCATATTATGTTTTCCTATTTCTTGATGCTCAAAACCACGAACAGAGCCACCACCACCTAAGAAAAAGCGTTTTCCTTTTGGTATTTCATCAGAAGCTCCAAGCATAGAACCAATAGCTCCACGCAAAGCTAAAACTGTTTTTGGAGTTAATGAAAAATATACTGACGTATCAATATCTGTTACTACTGCAGAAAAGGATTCAGAACCAAACCCATAAAGAGGAGCTATTTTAAATTTTGATACAAAACCTTTAGAAGCATTATTTTTCTTATCCCGACAATCATATTTTATAGTATTTGCAAAACTTACAGAAGAATATTCATCACCTTCCCATTCCTTTGGAATAATATGATCTACCCAAAGCATACTTTCTAACCACCATTTATCACGTATCTCTCTTTCAATACCTACGCCTAATTCTACAACTTTTTGATTATATGCATCTGTTTTTTCATACCCAATACGAGATCGTACCAATAAGCTCTGTTTTTGAAAACCAAAAGCTGGTTTTCTAAAATCTGCATCTAAATAAAGTTCTTCATCAGTAATTGGAAAAAATAATTTCAACATTTCGCCATTACCAAAAAAATTTCTATGTTCCCATGTTGTATTAATACCTACACCTAGATCAGTAGAATAAAAAACATCTCCACCAATACTTCTTTTTTTACCCTCTTTCACTTCTAATAAAATAGGTAAATTAACTGGTTCAACTACTAAATCTTTATTCTGTTGTTCTTTTCTTTTTTCTCTATATGCTTTATTATATTTTTTATAAACTTTATCATCAAAATTAAGTTTTATACTTTCAAATAAACCTGTTTTTTGTAATTCATCACGATATTCTAATAAATATCGATCGTCCCAAACTGCACCTAGTTTCCAAGGGCATAATTTATAAATATACTCACTTGAAACCTCTGTATTACCACTAAGCTTTACTTCACCTAATGTTGCAGGTAAACCTTGATTTATAAAAACTGTTCCATCTAATTCTTTTGTATCTTTATTAATACTAAAAGCAGAAGATGCAATTTTTGCTTTTGGGTATCCATTTTCACGTAAAGGTTGTGGTAAACTATCCACGGCCTTTAAAATATCTGTTGCAACTGCATATTCATTATCTATTTTTAATTCTCTTACAAAATTAGGTAATGTATATGGTCTATAATTTTTAAAAATTCCTTCTCTTTTTACTTCATATTGTTTAAAATATTCAGGTAATTTTGTACTATGACTATAACGAACACGAATAAGTGAAATCTTATACTGTTCTTTTGGATAAAGTGTTATCACCACATGTTGCAAAGAATTTTTCTGTGTAATTTTATATTTTGCATAACCTGAATAATATCCAAAAGAATGTAAAACATCTTTTGCTACTGCTATATCATTATTAATACGTCTAATTAAAGAAAATTCATTTTCAATAACTTGATTTTTTAGAAATTCAAGCTGACTATTTTCTTTTATAAGCTTTAAAATACTATTTTGTTCAAACACTGAAACATGAGAAGATTTTTCTGAAAAAACAAATTCAAACGTATAAAGAACTTTCGTTGTTTTTTTTCTATTTTCATACGTAAAATTATCCTCTTGTTCTCCACTATTTGTGGATAAAAAAGAACAAGAACATAATAAACAAATAAAACTTATATAAATAAGAGCTGTTAGCTTTCTCATTATTATTCCATATTATATGAATTTCCTTTCTTATACCCAAAATTTCCTTAATTAACAAGCTAGATTATTTTTAATAATTATGTTAAGTTTTCGCTCAATGAAAATTGACTATGAGGATTTTATGAATATAGTTCCAGGTAAAATGGCAGACTGGGAAATTGCCGAATATTTTGAAAAATCAATGCTTACAATTACAGAACTTGGGGAAAATCTCAAGCTTGAACCTAAGGAACTTCTTCCTTATGGCCATTATATGGGAAAAATTGACTTTCAACATGTATTACAACGACACAAAAATACTCCAAATGGAAAATATATTGCTGTTACTTCCATCACTCCAACCCCACTTGGTGAAGGAAAATCAACAACAACCATAGGTCTTTTACAAGGTCTTGGAAAAAGAGGAAAAAAAGCCGCTGCTGCCATTCGTCAACCATCAGGTGGACCAACAATGGGAACTAAAGGTTCGGCTGCTGGTGGAGGACTTTCTCAATGTATTCCACTCACACAATATTCTTTAGGTTTTACTGGTGATATTAATGCAGTAAGTAATGCACACAATCTTGCTATGACTGCTCTTACAGCACGTATGCAACATGAACGTAATTATGATGATGAAACACTTTTACGCCTCAGTAAAACACCACGTTTAAATATTGACCCAAAACGCGTTAATATGGGTTTTGTTATTGATTTTTGTTGCCAAGCATTAAGAAATATTATTATAGGTCTTGGTGGAACAAAAGATGGTTTTACAATGGAATCTCATTTTCATATTGCCGTTGCTTCTGAAATTATGGGTATTTTAGCTATTTGCACAGATTTAAAAGATTTACGCGAAAGAATGGGAAAAATCATTGTTGCATACGATAGAAATGGCAAAGCAATAACAACACATGATTTAGAAGTTGATGGAGCTATGACTGCTTGGCTTTTAGATGCAATAAAGCCAAATCTTATTCAAACTCTTGAAGGACAACCTGTTTTTGTTCATGCTGGACCATTTGCCAATATTTCCATTGGACAAAGCTCTATTATTGCTGATAAAGTTTCTTTAAAACTCAATGATTATCATATTACAGAATCAGGTTTTGGTGCTGATATTGGATATGAAAAAATGTGGAATTTAAAATGCCATTATAGTGGACTTACTCCTGATGCTGTTGTTATTGTCGCCACTGTTCGTGCATTAAAAAGTCATGGTGGAGCACCTGAATTTATTACAGGTCGTCCTATGCCAGAAGAGTATAATCAAGAAAATGTTGCTTTTGTTGAAAAAGGCACACAAAACCTTCTTCATCATATTAATATAGTTAAAAAATCAGGCATAAAACCAGTTGTTTGTATTAATGCATTTATAACTGATACAAAAGCAGAAATTCAAAAAATTAAAGAATTATGTGAAAATGATGGCGTTCGTGTGGCTATCTCTAATCACTGGGAAAAAGGTGGTGAAGGTGCATTAGAACTTGCAGATGCTGTTATTGATGCTTGTGAAGATAAACATAACTTTAAACCACTTTATACATGGAATACCCCTCTTATTGAACGTGTTTCAATAATTGCAAAAGAAGTATATGGTGCAAGGGATATTGAACTATCTTCTCTTGCAAAAGAAAAATTACAAAAATTTGAAAAAGAAGAAAATATTAACCAGCTAGGTATGTGTATGGTTAAAACAAGCCTTTCTTTATCAGATAATCCTAAATTAAAAGGTGTTCCACAAGACTGGACTTTGCAAATAAAAGATGCTCTTTACTATGGTGGAGCTGGATTTATAGTTCCAGTTGCTGGGGATATTAGCCTTATGCCTGGAACTGGATCTAATCCTGGCTTTAAAAGAATTGATGTTAACACAGAAACTGGAAAAGTTTACGGTATTTTCTAAAGAGGTTTTTTGATTTTTTATGGTTGGTTATACTTTTATTGGCGTTTTTTCTGGTAGTGCACCAAGCAAAAAGGCAACTCCTACTGGTGAGCCTGCTCTTTGGAATGTATATCTTAAAAATGGTGAAAAGAATTATCTTATTCAAAAATTAGATGAAGATAATATTGTAACAAAGGAACAATATCAAATCAGTTCTATTTACTTTGGTATTAACTTTAGAAAAGTAAAAAATCCTAATTCAGACCTTAATATTAATAGAAATATTAAAAATCTTACAGAAAAAGAAAATACTACTGATAAAAACTCTGACCCAGAAAAAATTAAAGCAGCTTATAATGCTTTAATGAAACAAAAAAAAGAAAATATTGAAAAAGCAAAAAATCAAACAATAGATCAAAAAAATGTTTCTCAACAGACCATTGAAGAAAAAGAAACCAACACAGAAATTGAAATAAAAAAACAATCTTCAAATGAACAATCAATTAATGCAATAAAACAAAATAAAACAGATAAACAAGAAGAATCTAAACAAACTCTTTCTCAACAAGATTTTAAAATAAATCTTAATAGCCAATATTTTAGTAAAGAAGAAATAATGGCTAAAAAGAAAGCACAAAGTGAAAAAACAAAAATTTCACTTTCTGTATCACAACCAAAACCTAAGAAGAACCAAGACTCAAATTATTTACCTAATGTTCGTCATTCCGATAGCCATGCTGTTTCTGATCAAAATCCTTATGATGAAAAATTTAGTACAGAAAAATTTGGATTTGATTCTATTTTAAAAAAAGTAGAAAAAGCTCAAAATACACCTAATAAAAACCTTATTCCCATTAGAAATTCTTCTGTAAAACCAAGTCCTATAACTTCTCAAACAAAAAGTGAAATTCTTAATAACAAAAATCTTACAACATTACCAAAAGAATCTATAACAAATCAAGAAGTTGATGATCAACCTTTTGCTATTGAAATAGAAGATGTTATAACAGAAATTGAAAGCAATAATGACGCAGTTAACAATGTAATTGAAACAACAACAGAAGAAGAAAATTCTGGTGAAGTTTTATTACAAGCAAAAGGAAATAAATCTGCAACATCATTATCTGAAAAAGCAAAAAGACTTGATAATCAAATACGAGCAGAATTTCAAATGAGTTTAAACCATTGGAATTCTTTAAAACGTAATCTTGCTAGAAAACAATTTCACATGCTAATAAATAAAGATGCAGCTTTTGTTCCTGCTCATAAACATACATTTACAGACTTTGCTATTCAACTTCGGAAATTAAACCTTCATGATATTGCTCTTGCTGCAGCTATACGCTGTACTAAACTTAGTCCTGATGATAGCCATGCTTTTTTTAATGTAGCACGTTTATATTTTGAATTAAATAGATTTGAACAAGCAAATGATTTTATTGATAAAACATTACAATTAGAACAAGATCTTATTCCTGCCCAAAAACTCTCTTTTATTATAAAAGAATGTTTACGCAGAAAAGCAATGAACAAATAAAAAAGGAGATAAATAATGAAAAAAAACATGGTTCTTATTATGTCTGGCTTTGTTACACTACTTTTTGTTATTTGCATTGGGTACGTATTTACAAGCCCAACTCCAAAAACAGAAATTACACAAATAGATTTAGAAGAACAAGACGCAACAGCATTAAATGATACAAATTCTTTACCTCTATCAAAAAATCCACCTTTAGATTCAACAAATGCTTTAGTATTTAATGCAAATTCTAATACAACAGAAATTACAAGCCCACCACTTCCAAAAGACGAAAAAGAAGTTTCCCCTAGCTATACAACTCAAACAGAGAAAACAGAAAGTCTTCAATCTTTTATAGAGCAAAAAAAACAAGAAAAACTTGAAGAACAAAAAAAGGAAGAAACTCTTGTTGATAATTCTTTTCAACAACAAGAACTTATTCCTTTAGAAAAAGAAGATAATGCAATAAATACTATTACACCAATAGCAGAAAATGAAATAAAACAAGAACAACTTATCAATAATGAAATAGAACCAAAACAAGAAATAACTATAACAGAAAAAAAAGAAGTTAAAGAAGACAACAAAGAAGATACAATAATTTTACAAGATAAACTTCCTGTTCCTTTTGTAAAAGATGCTCTAAAAACACAAGTTATTTTAGCTCCTAAAAAAAATGCAAATACTATTATCTATGCACAACTTTTAATGGACGGAAATCAAGTAGGTTTAGTATTAGAAGGGGATAAACCTATAAAACCCAAAACCTTCCGTTTACAAAACCCTGATAGAGTTGTTGTAGATATTGAAGGAAGTTGGATTATCAAACTTCCAAGACTTATTAGTAATAGAATGGTTAAAGAAATACGTTCCAATACACAGCAAGATAAAACTCGTATTGTATTTGACCTTAAAACTCCTGTAACATCTTCTTTGTTATATAGAATTCATAATAGAAAATACCAATTAGTTTTTAAATAATATGAATATTAATAATAAACACTATACAACAATATGGCTTAATGAAAATGATGAGCTTCAAATTATTGACCAAACAGCTCTTCCCTTTTCTTTCAATATAGTAACTCTTTCTACTTACAAAGATGTTTGTCATGCAATTTCATCTATGCAAGTTCGTGGTGCAGGCTTAATTGGTGTTACTGCAGCTTATGGCGTTTATGTTGCAGCAAAAGATTTTGCAAAACAAGTAAAATATTCATGGCAAGAATATATGAAAAATGCTTGTAATGATATTTTACAAACAAGACCAACTGCAAAAAATCTTTCCTATGCATTGGAAAAACAAACAATAATTTGGCAAGAATATTGTTTTGAAAAAGCTCTTCCAATGTTACGTGAACAAGCTTTAGCCATTGCACAAGAAGATATTAATTTTTGTTATAAAATTGGCGAACATGGGAAAAAAATCATAGCAGAAATAGCTAAGAAAAAAAATGGTAAACCTGTTAATATCCTAACACATTGTAATGCTGGGTGGTTAGCTTTTACTGATTATGGTTCTGCCCTATCTCCAGTATATGCTGCTTTTGATGAAAATATACCTGTCCATGTTTTTGTTGATGAAACACGCCCCCGCAATCAAGGAGCAAGTTTAACTGCTTTTGAACTTAGCGAACACCATGTTCCCCACACTCTTATTGCTGACAATGTTGGTGGACATTTAATGCAACATAATATGATTGACCTTGTTATTGTTGGTGCTGATAGAGTAACAAGAAATGGTGATGTTGCAAATAAAATAGGTACATATTTAAAAGCTCTTGCAGCTTTTGATAATAATATACCTTTTTATGTGGCTTTCCCTTCTTCTACTTTTGATTTCTCTATTTCAAATGGAATAAAAGAAATAATTATTGAAGAAAGATCAGGACATGAAACAGAGTACATAACAGGTTGTTTTCAAGATAATGAAGGAAAACAACAAATACAAGAAGTACGAATTTGTCCTCAAACAACAAAAGCTATTAATTATGCTTTTGATGTAACTCCACAAAAATTTATTACTGGGCTTATTACAGAAAGAGGTATTTGTTCAGCAAATGAAGAAGCTATTCTAAAACTTTTTCCTGAAGCAATAAAATTTAAGGAATAATAATGCAGCAAAAAAAAGATACTTTTCCCCAAGACGGATATATAAAGTTTCATTGTGAGCATACAACAACTATCTGGAATAGTGAATCTTTACCATTATCTTCTAACATGCTAGAGGTTATACAAAAATTAGATACTTTTAGAACACGAGTTCACAATCAAAAACTTATTGGAATATACGAAAATGGAATAGGTTATGGTAATTTATCCCATAGAATAGGAGAAAATTTTGTTATAACTGCTAGTGCCACAGGTGGAGCAAGAGAGCTTGGTCTTGATGGTTACACTTTAGTTCATTCTGTACTAATAGAAAAGAATACAGTTAAAAGTATAGGTCCTCTTCCTGCTAGTTCTGAAACAATGACCCATGCAGCTATTTATCAAGTTGCACCCAAAATTCAATGTATTTTGCATATTCATAATCAAATAATTTTTGATACAATGATAAAAAATAATAGTCTTTCTACTGCAAAAGATATTCCTTATGGTACTATTGAAATGGCACAAGCTTTAAAAAGACTTGCACAACAATATCCTTTAGAAGCAAGTATTGTTATGCAAGGACATAACGAAGGTGTTATTATTTATGGTACAAGCATTGAGCACGTGGAATCTCAATTAAATTTTTTAACACAAGAAGTAAAAAAATTACATTGTAAAAAATGCCAAAAAGGAGAAACACATGGTTAAAATTGCTATTATTGGTGGTAGTGGTATTGAAAAAACAAGCCTTATACAAGATATTACTGTTAGTGAAGTAAATACAAAATGGGGTAAACCATCTTCTCCAATAAAACAAGGTTTACTTGGTGATATTCCAGTAGCTTTTCTTTCAAGACATGGTTACGATCATACAATTCCCCCAAGCCAAGTAAATAATAGAGCAAATATTGCTGCATTAAAAGAAATTGGTTGCACACATATAATAAGTAGTACAGCAGTAGGTTCATTACGTGAAGAAATTCATCCAGGACATCTTGTTATTCCTGATCAATTTATTGATTTTACCAAACACCGTATTACAACTTTTTATGAAAATTTTAATGAAGGTATTAATCATTTAAATATTGCAGATCCTTTTAATGAATCAATGCGTCAAGCTCTAGCTCAAGTTTGCAAAAAGCTTAAATATGAATATCATGATAAAGGAACAGTTGTTACTATTGAAGGACCTAGATTTTCCACTAGAGCAGAATCACATATGTTTAGAATTTTAGGTGCTGATATTATTAATATGAGTGTTGCTCCAGAAGCTATTTTAGCTGCAGAATTAAGCATTCCTTATGCAACAATAGCAATGAGTACAGATTATGATACATGGCGTGAAAATATTTCTCCTGTAACTTGGGAAGAAATTGAAGACGTTATGCTTAAAAACTCTAAAAAAGTTTTACATGTTTTTGCAGAAGTAATTCCCCTTATTGCAAATTTATAATTTTTATACATCAATTTTATTAAAGCGAGGTTACCAGTGAAAATTAGCCTTACCACACAAATGCTCCTAGCTCTCTTGCTTGGTTGTCTTTGCGGCCTTTTCATTTCCTATGTTGGCATTAGCCCAGATTACTTTAAACCTTTAGGTGATATTTTTATTTCACTTATCAAAATGCTTGTTGTACCTCTTGTTTTTACAACATTAGTAGCAGGAGCAGCTGCAGTTGGTGATGTAAGTAGACTTGGTAAAATTGCTATAAAAAGTTTGATTTATTATACTGTAACAACAGCTTTTGCTGTAAGCATTGGTCTTTTAGTTGCTAATATTTTACAACCAGGAAGCGGTGTTGAAATATCCCAAACAACACAAAATACTATTAGTGTAAATCCTCCTTCCCTTCTTTCTGTTTTTATGGGAATTATTCCTACAAATCCAGCTAAAGCAATGGCAGATGGTAATATGCTTCAAATTATTTTCTTTGCTATTTTCCTTGGTATTGCTGTAAGTTCTTTAGGAACAAAACATAATCATGTACACCAATTTTTTGATAGTTTTGCAGAAGCAATGTTAAAACTTACCTCAATGGTAATGTATTATGCTCCTATTGGGGTTTTTGGATTACTTACCTTTACTGTTGGTACTTATGGTGCAGATGTATTATTACCACTTCTTAAACTTATTTTTGTAATGTTTGTTGCTTGTTTTATTCATGTTGTTGTTATTTATACTCCATTAGTACGCTATTCTGGTATTACTATTCGTAAATTTCTTAATGAAATGACCTCTACAATTCTTATTGCTTTTTCAAGTGCTTCCAGTGCTGCTGCCCTTTCAAGTAACCTTCAAAGTGTTCAAAAACTTGGAGCATCAAAACCTGTATCTAGCTTTATGATTCCTCTTGGAAATACAATAAATATGGACGGTACTGCTATTTATATGGGTGTTTGCTCTATTTTTGCAGCAACATTCTTTGGAATAGATTTAACCTTTGATAAACAACTTCTTATTATTCTTATTGCTATTCTTGCATCCGTTGGAACAATGGGCGTACCTGGTGCTGGTGTTATTATGATTTCAATGGTATTTACACAAGTAGGTATCCCACTTGAAGCTATTGCCCTTATTGCAGGTATTGACCGTATTCTTGATATGATGAGAACCACATTAAACGTTCTTGGTGATGCAACTGGTGCTTTAGCTGTTTCCAAAGCTGAAAACGATATGCACCCAATACAAGAATAATCTTTTTCTTGAGAGGGGAACTTTTGAAAAAGTTCTCCCTCTCAAACTCTCCCCACAAAACTT
>JAHHTE010000129.1 GCA_020024815.1 Mailhella sp. | reverse complement strand
ATCTTCTGTTACAGAATTTGATTGTTGTTGAGAACGTAAATTAAAAAGCTGTGGTATCATTTTAGCATATAAATCTAATAATTTTTGTTGATTATCAGAAAAGAAATTATATTTTTTACTATCTAAACACAATGCACCATTACCACTTACAAAAGCACCTAAAAAAGAATGAATAGTATCTTCTGTTTCATCAAGATAATAGCCTAAATTTGCATTATTTTCTTGAGGAATTTGAAAAATAAGAGGTTGTTTATTTTTTAAAATCCACCCAACTAATCCTTTTCCTTGTGGAATTATTGCTTTCTTATTAATAGATTTTTCATTCATAGAAAAATACGCAACAAGTTTTGCTGGTGCATTTTCACTTTCAGGCATAAATAATACAACAGAATGTGCTTCAAAAGCACTTGCAATTAATCCTAAAAAATTTTTTATAATATTTGACTCATTATTCTCTAATGAAAAATTATATCTCATCATGATTATTTCCTTTATTTAACGCAAAAATTATATCCATAAAACAAATGGTTAATCAATAGAATTTTTCTAGAAAATTTTCAAAAACATTAATTTTTACTAGAAAAAAAATTTATTTTATACTATAAGTAATAAGGTAATAAATGAGGTAGAATAATGAAAAATTATAGTGAGGCATTTTCAAAAAGCAAATGGCCCATGAACTGTGATGTACAAAGTTCTTTTCAAGTCCTTTCACTTAGTACATTAGCAGATCTAAAAGAATATCTTGACCTTGTGCATGTAAAACATGCTTTACTAAAACCTTATTTTGAAAATAAAAATTATCCATTAGTGGATATACGTTCTCTTTTTCCATCATTTGAAAACGAAGTATATGAATATCATAATTTACCAGGATTTTCAATGATTGTTCTTGATAGACAACTTTCTACTTTTCAAGAAGTTTTTCAATATGATGATTTACACCCCTTATCTGAATTTTTATCTTTTGCAAAAGGTCCTTGTTGTCCATTAGAAAGTTTTGTAACACAAAAAAATAGTCAAAGTGTTTTATCTCGATTACCACGACAATTACATGATGAATATAAAAAGAAATTTCAACGACAAGATATTACAGTTATTGAGTTGTATTCCTTACTTTTACCTTATTTATTAGAAATGGATAGAGCTCATGTTATAAGTCGTTCTTATAATGGATATTTTCAGTTATCAGGTATTTTTGCCTCTTTTCCGTCTGATATTGATGGAGAAATAAAGCGTTTTGGTCTTAGAATTGGTAAGTTTGTTATGGGAAATAATGAACTTTATGAACGAAATCGAAATTTTGTTATGCAATTTCTCATGGAGCTTTATGGATACCCTATTGCATCAGAAAGAAGAACTTCTGCTGCTCTTTTTTCAAGAAGATTACATAAATCAGGAGAAAACTTTTTAATTCGTGTATTAGGACAATCTGATAGAACGCTTACAACTATTTGGAATAATAAATTACATATTCGTTATCCAGCTGTTGAAAAAATTGCTCTTATAAGTATAGATAAAGAACAAACAGATCTTATTGACGCTATAAAAGAAAAAAATGCTTTTGTTGATGAAAAAAAACGTGTTGTTATTTTACGTGTTTATTATAAACAACATGCATACAATAAAGGAAATATTCGTCAAGATAGAGCGTTATCCATTGTTGCCCATGAAATTATTCACCCAATCACTGGCGAGGCAATTACAGATATAAATATTCTTCGTGATAGTACAAATCTTATTTTGCAATTAAACGATATTATACGTGGTGAACATGATGGTAGAGCTATATATAAACGTACTGAATTAATTGAAAATACTGACACAGAAGAAAAAAGACTTAAATTTTTATATACATGGCTTTGTAAACATCAACGAAGAATTATTGGTTATAGTGATGAATTTTTTACAGCTGTTTGCAAAGTATTAGATAATTATCTTGAAAAATTAACAAATGAAGATCACACTGAATTGCGTGAATTTATTCAAGAAAACATAAATAAATACAGTTTTATTTTACAAGCAAGAAAAGTACGTATTTTAGAAGATCTTGCACTGAGAAAATTCAAAGGTGAAACAATTAATTATGATGAAATGTTAGTGAATGCAGTACTTATTGCCAAAGAATTACGCTTTGAATCAGTGCATTACTTTGAAAATATTATTGAAAGTACCTTATATGAAATTGACGCTATTTTAAATAATAGATATTTGCGAAAAAATTATATTGAAAAACCTGAAAATAAACTTTCAGCAAAAGGACTTGAAATCAAAAAAAATTATAGTAAACTTATTACTATTCGTGATGAATTTTCTGGTATTTATAAATCACATGCAAAAAATATTGAAACAGGATTATAATCATGCACGCTTTTTATTTAGAACCAAGCAAATGGGATACAATGCTTTTATCTGGTAGTGAATTTCATCATTTATCAAAAGTATTACGTTTACAAAAAGATGATGAAATAACATTATTAAATGGTATTGGTAAGGAAGCCATTTGTAAAATTATTGCTATCAATAAAAAAGAAGCACAACTAGAAATTATTTCTGAAAAAAATTATCCCAAAGAAACAAGAAAAATAACATTAGCCTTAGGGTGGGGAAAAGCTGCAAGACGTGGATTTATTTTAGAAAAAAGTGTGGAATTAGAAGCAAGTCATTTATGGTTTTGGCAAGCTGAACGAAGTCAATTTCCTGTTCCTGAAGATATAAAATCTTCATGGCAAGAACAATTAATTGCAGGTGCAAAACAATGCCATAACCCTTTTATTCCTGAACTAGCCTCTATTCGTGGTGGAGTAAAAGAACTTATTCAAAAAACAGAACACTATGAACATAAACAATTACTTGTAGAAAGTGATTATGCCCATGATGCTTTTTTATCAGAAAAAGAACTTGGACTTGAAGGAAATACAATTTGCGTTATTGGTCCTGAAGGTGGTTTTACCCCTAAAGAAGTTGAATTATTAATACAAGCTGGATTTAAAACATATACAATAGGTAATAGGATTTTAAGATGGGAAACAGCAGCTCTTATGGTACTAGGCTTACACTGGTGGAGCAAGCAACAAAAAAGCATTTAAAACCATTACCAGAAGAACTTCGTCCAAAAGATTTAGATAATTATGTTGGACAAGAACATATAAAAGATCAATTAGAAACATTATATCATTCTGAACGATTACCAAGTTTATTATTATTTGGTCCTCCTGGTTGTGGAAAATCTTCCCTTGCACTTTTACTTGCAAAACAACATACAAAAAAAATATTGCGTTTAAGTGCTCCTGAAGTTGGTTTACAAGACTTACGTAGGCAATTAATAGGCATAGATATTTTAATTCTAGATGAATTACATAGATTTTCTAAGGCACAACAAGATTTCTTTTTACCTATTTTAGAAAATGGGGATATTACTCTTATTGCCACAACAACAGAAAATCCATCTTTTTCTATAACTAAACAATTACTTTCTCGATTACATGTTTTAAAACTTAATCCTTTAGATAAAGAAAATCTCAAAAAACTAGCATTTACAGCGTGTAAACAGAAAGAAATTTTATTAGATGAACAACTTATTGATTTTTTATGCACAGCTAGTCAAGGTGATGCTAGAACACTATTTAATTTAATCGAATTTGTGTTTAATTTACCAACAGAAAAACAAAATCTAGAACAAGCCAAAAAAGCTTTACCACAAATTATTGCTCGCCATGATAAAAATGGAGATAGCCATTACGAATTAGCTTCTGCTCTTATAAAATCAATACGCGGAAGTGATCCAGATGCAGCTCTTTACTATTTAGCAAGCTTAATTGAAGGAGGAGAAGATCCTCGTTTTATTTGTAGACGACTTATTATTTCTGCATCAGAAGATATTGGCTTAGCAGATCCAAAAGCTTTATCTTATGCTGTTGCTTGTCAGCAAGCAGTTGAATTTATTGGCTTACCAGAAGGGGTTATTCCTCTTTCACAAACAGTTGTATATTTAGCTCTTGCTCCTAAAAGTAATAGTACGTATAATGCATATCATAATGTTGTTGCAGAAATAAAGAAAAATGGTATGAAAGCTGTTCCCTTACATTTACGCAATGCATCTACAAAATTACAAAAAGAATGGGGCTATAAAAAAGGATATTTATATCCACATGATGCTCCAACAGGTTATATTGAACAAGAATATTTACCACAAGATGTTGTTAATCGTGAATATTATAAACCTAAATTTAATGGTGATGAACGTATACTTTATTCAAACTGGAAACGAGTAACAAAAAAATAATATAAGGATAATACATGGAATTAATTACGCATTATGCACAAAATTATACAATTAATAATAAACCAGCATCTTTTGCAACACCCAAATTTTATATAAAATTATACAAAATAGTTTCTGATGCTTGTAAAATTGCAAAAGCAAATCAATATACTGCTGAACGTTGGGTTTATGATAGTTTTTTAGTGGGACAAGCTCTTGAAAATGTAGGGTGTTCTATTATTATTCGTGGACATGAAAATCTAAAAAAACTTTCTAGTCCTTGTGTTTTTGTTTCTAATCATATGAGTACTCTTGAAACTTTTTTCTTGCCTTCAATTATTCAACCTTGTGTACAACATACTTTTGTAGTTAAAGAATCTCTTTTACAATATCCATTGCTTGGCCCTGTTCTTTCTGCACGCTCCCCTATTGCTGTAACTCGAACAAATCCTCGTCAAGATTTAGCAAAGGTTTTAGAAGTTGGACAAGAAAAAATAGCACAAGGTGAATCTCTAGTTATTTTTCCACAAGGAACACGAAAAAGTGAAGTTATTGCTGATGATTTTAGTTCATTAGGAGCAAAATTAGCAAAAAAAGCTAATGTTCCTCTTGTTCCCATTGCCCTTAAAACACTTGCTTGGGGCTTTAGCCCAATAACAAAAGATTTAGGCAAAATTTCTCCCGAAATTCCAGTGCAAATTACTTTTGGAGAACCTATTCCAATAGAAAGCAATAATGGTAAAGAAGAACACCAAAAATCCATAGATTTTATTATTAATACCTATAAAAATTTTGCATAATATTATGAGTCAAAAACCAAATAAATATAAACCAATTTATACTGTTAGAAAAAGTTCCAATAAAACTAAGCAAATACAAGTTGCTACACAAAAATTAAGTCAACAAAATGTGTATGATATTTGTTTACAATACGGCTTTTCATTGCAAATGCCTCAAGCAAATGCTCTAACTGAATATCTTTTTTTATTGCAAAAATGGAATCAATCTATGAACTTAGTTGGTAAAAGTTCATGGCAAGATATTTTAAAAGAACTTGTTTTAGATAGTTTACATTTAGCAAAATATTTAAATGAACATCTTATTTTTGGTTCTGAATTTTTACCTTATGGCATGAATGAAAAATATCATACCTTTCAATTTACTGAAAATACAAAACCCAATCTTGAAACATGGGATTTAGGGGCTGGAGCGGGTTTACCGGGTATTCCTTTACGAATTTTATGGAATCAAGGTAATTACTCACTTGTTGAAGCAAGAGAAAAAAGAACTCTTTTTCTTAACATGGTAAATATTAAATTAGGTTTAGAAAATACATTTATTTGTAGAGAACGAGCAGAAAATTTTATGCAAAATAAAATGGCAAATCTTATCATAAGCCGTGCTTTTATGCCTTATGAAAAAATGTTGCCATTTATTGCTCCTTATTTATATTCACAAAAAGAAAATGGATCAGTAATTTTTTTAACTCTTGAAAAAATTGATGCAAAAAAATATAATACTGAACAATATCAATGGGAAACAACTAATATTTATGAATATAAAATACAAGGAACAAAACGTTTCTTTTGTGAAATTCAAAAAATTTCTTAAAAACTAAAAAAAAAGACTTGCCAAGACTTTTAAAATCATCTATATATTCTTTCACGTTGCCTGGGTAGCTCAGTTGGTAGAGCAGAGGACTGAAAATCCTCGTGTGGG
>JAHHTE010000128.1 GCA_020024815.1 Mailhella sp. | reverse complement strand
TAAATGACAATTTTTAAAAATATATTATTAAAACTTTATGATAAAAGTTTTTGAAAGAGGGTATTAGGGGGAAAACTTTTGCAAAAGGTTTCCCCCTAATTAAATCAAAAAATAAGGAAGGATTTTATGTCAGTTCGTTCAGAATATACAGATTCTATTAATTTTTATGGTAAAGAAACTCCCCATAGCCTTATTGAAAAATTTGGTTCTCCATTATATGTGTATAATGAAAATATTTTGCGAGAAAGATGTAAAGATTTAGTGGGATTATGTAAAACAGAGGGTTTACATATTAATTATTCTGCTAAAGCTAATGCTAACCCACATTTATTGAAAATTGTTAAAGAAGAAGGTTGCCTTGTTGATGCTATGAGTCCTGGTGAGCTTTATCTTGATATGAAAGTAGGGTATAAGCCTCAAGAAGTTCTATATGTTTGCAATAATGTTAGCATTGATGAAATGAAAAATGCTTTAGAAAAAGGTGTTCTTATTAGTGTAGATTCTCTTTTACAAGTGGAGCAACTTTGTCAATTAAATCCAGGTGGAAAAATAATGGTACGTTTTAATCCTGGTATTGGTGCAGGGCATAGTGCAAAAGTTGTAACAGGTGGAAAAGAAACAAAATTTGGCGTTGATCCAGAAAAATTACCAGAACTTTTACAAATTTTAGATAAGTATAATGTAAAATTAGCAGGTATTAATCATCATATTGGTTCTCTTTTTATGGAAGGAGAAAGTTATATTGTAGCAGCAGAAATTTTGCTTGATTTAGCTTTAAGATTACCACATTTTGATGATTTAGAAATTATAGATTTTGGTGGTGGTTTTGGTATTCCTTATCATAAATATGAAAAGCAGGAACGTTTTGATTTACAAGCATTTAGTAAATTATTAAATGAAACATTATCTGCTTGGGCAAAGGAATATCATTATAAAGGGAAATTTTATTTAGAGCCTGGTCGTTATATTGCTGCTGAATGTGGCTTAATTTTAGGTTCAGTTTATAATACAAAAACAAATGGAACAAAGCCTTATGTTGGTACTGATCTAGGTTTTAATACGTTGGCTCGTCCTATGCTCTATGATTCTTTTCATGATGTTGAAATTTATAGAAAAGATTTTGATGGTCAAAATACAGAAGAAATAGAACAAACTATTGTTGGTAATATTTGTGAATCAGGTGATATTATTGTAAAAAATCGTGTATTGCCAGTTATTAAAGAAAATGATATTATCGCCATGCTCGATGCGGGTGCTTATGGTTTTTCAATGAGTTCCAATTATACACAAAGGTTGAAACCAGCAGAAGTTCTTATTCAAAAAGATGGTTCTGCAAAGCTCATTAGACGACGCGATACCTTTGAAGATATATTTGCAACAATTCCAGAATAAGATAAAAAAGCACCTGTAAAAATAGGTGCTTTTTTTATGTCAATGTTAACTAAATGGAAAAGTTTTTTTTCTGATATTCCATATAATGAAATTTGGACGCTTGTTTGGCCTCAAACAGCGACTATGCTTTGTACTATTGTTATTTCTTTAACAGATGTGTATGTTGGAGGAAGAATAAATTCTAATGTTCAAGCGTCTATTGGTGTAGGGGCACAGCTTCATGCACTATTTATGGTTATTGGAACAAGTATTGGTGTAGGAGCAATTTCTGCTGTTAGTCAATCTTTAGGGGCAAAGCGTTTTGGTAGAGCAAAAAAATACGCAGGACTTGTTATTATTTATGCCGTTGTTATGGCTATTTTATTAGCTTTTTTAGGCTATGCTTTTCGTTATCAAATAATGGATTTACTACAAGTTCGCGAAGAAATGCTTGATACTGCCATTATGTTTTTTAATTTTATTTTATTTGCACTTCCTTTTCAATATACGCATTATATAAGTACAACATTATTTAGAGCAAATAAAGAAGTTATTAAGCCTTTGCTCATTATCCTTGTTATTGCAGTATTTAATATTTTTGGTGATTTTGCTTTAGGTTTAGGATATTTTGGTTTTACAGCTTATGGTGGGCAAGGTATAGCTTTTGCAACTTGGTGTTCTTATTTTTTAGGTGCAATTATTGCTATGGTTGCTTTATATAAAAATAATATTTTTGAAAAATATATTATTCCACAAGTACGTTGGATGAAAAAGGCAGCACCTTATCTTTTTAAAGTAGCACTTCCAGCTATTACTATGCAATTTTTATGGCAATTTGGGTATTTAGTTTTATTTGCTATTGTAGCAGCTTTACCTGATAGTGTATCTGCTTTAGCTGGGCTTACTGTTGGTATGCGTATAGAAAGTATTTTATTTATGCCTGCTGTTGCTTTTAATGCTACTGCTTCTATTATGGTGGGAAATGCTTTAGGAGCTGGAAAACGGGAAGAAGCAAAAAAAATAGGCTTAGCAATTATTATTTTTGGTTCTGTGTTAATGTCTTTTATTGGGCTTTGCTTATTGCCTTTTGTTGATAATTTGGCAGGTATATTAAGTGATGATTCAAATGCACAATGGAATATTATTGCATATTTATATATAAATATTTTTAGTACACCTTTTACAGTTGGAGGATTAATTGTAAATGGTATTATGGTTGGTGCTGGTGCAACTATTTATGCCTTGTTTATTAATCCAATTTGTGTATGGTGTATTCGTTTGCCTTTAGGCTGGTTTTTAGCACATACATTAGATTATGGACCAGCTGGAGTATATGTTGCTATGCTTCTTTCTATGGCAATTCAAGCTAGTTCAATGTTTGTTGTTTTTCTAAAAGCAAATTGGACTCAACATACTATGAGAAAAATAAAAGATTAGGATATATTATGTTAGAATTTAAACCTGTTACATTATCTTTGCGAGATGAATATGAAACACGTCGAGAGCAGTGTCCTGTAAAATCAGCTGATTATACTTTTACAAATTTGTGGGGGTGGGCTGATAAATATGGTCTTTCCATTGCTTTTACAGAACATTTTGCGTTTATACATCAAAAATTTCCTTATCACTGTATTTGGTCTCCTGTTGGAAACTGGTATAATTTAGAAATGGATCATTTTGAGAAATTATTGAATTCTGTTTATGTTCCATTCTCTGAAGAAGTGTCAACCATGAATATTGAAGATGGTTCTTTGCATGAAAAACTTTGTATGCATAGAGTTACTGATGATTTAGTGCAATATATACAACAAAATTATAAAAAAAATGTGGCTATTATTGAGGCTAAAGGACAATGGGAATATATTTATTCACAAAAAGATTTGGCTACATTATCAGGCAATAGATTTCATAAAAAGAAAAATCATGTAAATAGTTTTTATAAAAGTTATGAATGTGAGTTTCACCCATTAACAACACAAAGTGGGGTAAAGGGTAGTTTAGATGATTTGTTAGAATTACAAAATGAATGGTGTAAATGGCATGATTGTGAACATAGCCCTTCTCTTTATGCTGAAAATGATGCTGTTTTTAGAGTTATTGGTAACTGGGAGAAATTAGGTAATCTTTTTGGTGGATCATTTTATATTGATAATCAAATGGTTGCTTTTGCTGTTGGTGAGAGTCTTGATGATGAGAATGTTGTTGTGCATTTTGAAAAAGCAAAAGCAGATTATAGAGGGATTTATCAAGCTATTAATCATGCTTTTGTTAATAATTGTACTGAAGGATATTCCTTTATTAATAGAGAACAGGATTTAGATGAGGAAGGTATTAGAAAAGCAAAACTTTCCTATAATCCAGTAGATTTTTTGAAAAAAAGTACGCTTGTCTTTACTATGTAAAAAGTGTATTGTGCTACACATCTTTATATCTTAGGAAATACGTATGAAAGTTGTAACCCGTTTTGCTCCAAGTCCTACTGGACATTTACACATTGGCGGTGGTCGTACTGCTATATTTTGTTGGTTATTGGCTCGCCATTTTGGTGGTGAATTTCGTCTTAGAATTGAAGATACTGATACAGAACGTTCAAAGCAAGAATATACTGATTCTATTTTAGCTTCTATGAAATGGCTTGGTCTTGATTGGGACGGGGATCTTACGTATCAAAGCCAAAGAAAAGATGTTTACAATGCTTATGTAGATAAACTTCTTGCTTCTGGTCATGCATATTATTGTGAATGTTCTGTGGAAGAAGTTGAGGCAATGCGTGAAGTTGCTCGTGCTAAAGGTGAAAAACCTCGTTATAATGGAAAATGTCGTGAAAGAGGTTTAGAATATGCAGAGGGTAGAGTTGTTCGATTAAAAGTTCCAACTGAAGGACGTGTTGTTTTTAATGATATGGTAAAAGGGCATATTGCTGTTGATGTAAGTGAGCTTGATGATATGGTTCTTCGTCGTGCTGATGGTATGCCTACGTATAATATGGCTGTTGTTGTTGATGATTATGAAATGGGTGTTACCCACGTATTACGTGGTGATGACCATGTATCTAATACACCAAAACAAATTTTAATTTATCAAGCTCTTGGTTTAGAAGTTCCAACTTTTGGCCATGTACCTATGATTTTAGGACCAGATAAACAAAAATTATCTAAACGACATGGTGCTAGAGCTGTTGTTGAATATCAACAAGATGGTTTATTACCAGAGGCTTTGGTTAACTATCTTGTACGTCTTGGCTGGTCTCATGGGGATCAAGAAATTTTTGGCCTTGAAGAATTGGTAAAACTCTTTGATGGTAATAATCTTAATAGTTCTGCTGCTGCGTTTGACCCAGATAAGTTACAATGGCTTAATGGATATTATTTGAAAAATACTCCTCTTGCTAAAGCCGTGGAATTAACAAAACCATTTATTGAAGAATTAGGTTTATCCATTGAAGGAAAAAATCTTGAGGCAGCAATTTCTCTTTATTTAGAACGAGCAAGTAATTTAAAAGATTTAGCAGAACAGTTAAAACCATATTTACAAAATGCTTATGATGTAATTATGGAAGAAAAAGCTGTTAAAGCTATTGATGAACAAGGAAAAGAACAAATTAAAAATGTTTTAGCCCTTATTCGTGATACAGAGTTTTCTGTTGAGAATTTAGAAAAAGTAATTCATGATTATGTTGAAACAAGTGGAGTAAAATTTAAATTAGTTGGTACTCCATTGCGTTCTGCATTAATTGGGTTAGCTGGTGGACCTTCTATTCATCTTATTATGTTTGCATTAGGCAAAGATGAAACAATAAAACGTCTTGAAAAAGCGTTAACAATGTAAAAATATATGCCTATCTTTTGATAGGCTTTTTTGTTTTTGGGGGGAATAATGAAAAAAATTATCCAGTTTTTGTGCTTATTATGTGTTACATTGCTTTTTGCTTGTTCACATAAAACAATACAATATGTTTCTGTTGATGCAATTGGTTCTGAAGATTATCAACGTAATGTACAAAAGAAAAATATTTATTTTGAACAAAAAAATGCTGATAATGGAATAAATAATTTAATTTATGAAGAAATGTATCCTCATATTGAAGGTGCTTTCTTTTTAAATGGTATGAATGTTGTTAAAGACAAAAAGAAAGCTGATTATATTGCTTGTATTGATTTTGGTGTAAAGAAAAGTGAAAAAATTAGAAAAATTATCGAACAACCTCGTTATGAAGTAATAGATTATTATCCTGTTTGGTATACTAATATTTATGGGCGTTCTTTTTATCCATATTATTATGAACCAATTATTGCAAGAACAGGCTCTAACTATTATGAAAGAGAATATGAAGTTTTTCCAAAATATCTTTTAATTGCAATATATAATTATGAAAAGAAAAAAATAGGAAAATTAGAATGGCAAGTGGAGCTTATTGATGCTAGCCAATCAAATGATTTTAGACGTGCTATACCTACGCTTATTGCTCCGTTAGCTCGCTTTATTCATGAAGATACTAGAGGTAAGAAAACAGTAAGAATTGAATTTGATCAGTATCAAAATGTTATTGTAGAAGATGTTAATAGATAGTTTTTTCTTGAGTTTTATATAACTTAGAGTTATTATTCTATATTATATTATTTT
>JAHHTE010000127.1 GCA_020024815.1 Mailhella sp. | reverse complement strand
AAATTGAACAAAAGATAATATACTATAAAAAGAAGATAATAAAATAAAACAAATTAGACTTATTTTTTTAAATTTTTTAAATAAATGAAATAAATAAGTTAATCCAATAAAAACAAAAAATTCTCCCAGTGTAACGACGATATATATATATATATTCTGTTCTATATTTTGAAAAATAGAAAAAGATAATACTATCGGAATAAATAATACCATTACCAAAAAGAAAAAATGCTCTTTTTTCATGAAAACTCCTAATTTTTTAGCCCTAATAAAATCAAAAAAAGTAGCCTGACTCTCAGACTACTTTATAAAAAATTTTATAGTAAATATACTATGCTAATGCTGTATTTAATCCTATATAAGGAACTTTTGCACTACGTTCTTTTGGTGCTAATTCCTCAAAAGAAAGGTATTTATCACTATGATCATAAATTTCACGTAAGAATTGATTATTATGATGATGGCCTGAACAAGATACTTCAAATGCACCACAAAGTGGCATACCAAACATTGCCATATCACCAACAAAATCTAAAATTTTATGACGGACAAATTCATCTGTAAAACGAAGTCCTTCTGGATTCATTATACCATCTTCATCAATAACAATAGCATTGGCTAAAGAACCACCTAAAGCTAAATTTTTACTATGTAAATATTCAACTTCTTTCATGAAACCAAAAGTACGAGCTGATGCTATTTCTTCAAAAGTTTCAGGAGTAATTTCTAAAGCATAATGTTGTTTACCAATAGATTTATGAGGAAAATCAATAGTATAATCTACATAAAAACCATCATAAGGACGAGCATTTATTTTTTTTCCATTTGCTTCAAATAAAACAGGACGTACAATTTTAGCTACTTTTCTAAGTGCATATTGTGAACGAATACCAGCTTTTTTAATAAGATTAGTAATAGGTAATGCTGATCCGTCCATAATAGGAATTTCTACCCCATAAATATGGCACTCTACATTATCAATACCAAGAGCAAATAACGCAGCAAGAAGATGTTCTACTGTTGAAACTTGCACCCCATTAGCACCTAATGTTGTTGCAAGTTCTGTTGCCATTACAACATGTGGATTTGGCTTTATTACATGAACAGATTTTTTATTATGTATATGAAAACTTATACCTGCATTAATTTTTGCAGGAACAAGCTTCATCTCAACATCTTTACCAGAATGAAGTCCAATACCTGTATAACTTACTGCGTGCATTAAAGTTTGTTGTAACATAATAAATCCTTTTTGTGATTTTACATTCTATCACATTTACATTCAACTTTATTTACAGCAAAAATTATGCCATTCTTATATTTTTATAACATATTATTTTATCAATATTTTTTAATTATACTTATTTTTAATTACTGTGGTATTTTAACCACAGCAGTTTTTAAACCACAATACTGTGTTTTTTTTGCCACAATAAAATCTCTAGAAATTTTCTATATAATGTATTTAATTGTATAGGGTGTGTTTCTAACTTATTTTTTCTTACTGCATTTTTTGCTATACTTTCTATAAAATTTTAACTATAAAACACGCACAACGTTTTTATTTATTTTTTATAAAAAGAGATTTAAATGCAAGCAAAAGATTATAGACCAGATATAGATGTCTTACGTGCTATTGCTGTTTTAGCTGTTATTTTTTATCATGCCAATATTCCATATTTTGATGGTGGTTATGTTGGTGTTAGTATATTTTTTGTTATTTCAGGTTATCTTATTACAGGCATTATTAAAAGAAAATTAGAAAATAATTCCTTTAGTTTTCTTGAATTTTATAAAAATCGTATTCGCCGTATTTTACCTGCTTTATTATTTATGATTTTAATCATTTCTCTTTTGGTTATTATAACCTCTGTCGATAAAGCAGAAGTTAGACAAATACAAAGCTCTGTAAAACGCATACTTATTGCTATTCCGAATATTTTCTTTTACCTTAATACTAACTATTTTGACCCTGCTGCTGAAACTATGCATTTACTCCATACATGGTCTTTAGGTGTAGAAGAACAATTTTATTTTATTATGCCAGCTCTGCTTTTTTTCCTTTACAAAATTTTAAAAGGAAAAATGCAAATTATCCATATTTTATGGGGACTTTGTATTCTTAGTTTTATAAGTTCTCTTATACTCATTCAATATAGCCAAAAATTTACTTTTTATATGCTCCCAACTCGTGCTTGGGAACTTCTTATGGGAAGTCTTTTAGCGTATACAAATTGGACACCTAAAACACAAAAAGGTAAACTTTTTTGTATTTTATTAGGATTAACTCTTATGCTTGGTTGCATTTGCTTTTATGGAAAAATAAATTTTCCTGCTTTATGGGCTTTTCCTCCTTGTCTTGGTGCTAACTTATTTATAGCTGGCGGAACGCAATATATATATATATATCGAAAGTCTCTACTAACCAGCCTCTTATATAATAAATTTTTAATTTTTATTGGATTAATTTCCTATTCCTTATATTTATGGCATTGGCCTATTTTTGTCTTTTATTCCACCTTTCCAAGCCATAAAGTTATTACTCCCTCAATAGGCTTTCTTTTATCAATACTTGCTATTATTATAGCTACTTTTTCTTGGCGTTTTATTGAAAAACCAGTTCGTCAAAATCCACACTTTAAAAATCGTAAACTCCTATGGCCTACAACTATTCTTGTACTTGTAACATTTCTTATTTATGCCGAACATGCAAATAAACCTTTTTCACCTGATACAGATTTTATTGGAACAAAAACCCAAGTTGATCAATTAGGACAAAAAAAGGCAGAAAATGAATATGATTTTCTTCTTATAGGGGATAGCCATTCAGCTGCTATTAGCAATGCTCTAGCTCCTCTTGCTAAAAAATATCATATTTATGGAGAAACATTACATACCAGACTTAAAAATGTTTACAAAGAAGGTACAACAAAACCTGGATTAAAAGGTTATTACCAAGATTGGGATAATCTTACAAATGTATTAAAAACAAATAAAATTAATACACTTATTTTAGTTTATCGTGTTAATCTTTACCTCTACGGTACTGATATTGTACGCCGTCAAAGTCAAATAAGAAATTTAACATATATTAATAATCCTGATTTACCACGTGATGAAGCCCTTTATCTGTCTTTTAAAGATAGTATTGAAGAAGCTTATCACTATGGTGTTAAAAATATTATAATTCAAATTCCTGTGCCAGAAGCTTTAAGTCATGTTCCTACAAGTGCAGGAAAATTATCCTCTTTTTTTGGTTATAATGAAGATGAAATAAATCTTC
Source organism: Mailhella sp. (assembly GCA_020024815.1). Taxonomy (GTDB): domain Bacteria; phylum Desulfobacterota; class Desulfovibrionia; order Desulfovibrionales; family Desulfovibrionaceae; genus Taurinivorans. The sequence continues at coordinate 2,767 of JAHHTE010000127.1, read as the reverse complement.
ATTTGGGTGAAAGTGTAGAAAATTATAAAAAACGTTTAGCTGAATGTTTAGCTGTTTTTGAACGATTAAAAAAAGAATTTCCTAACGTTATATTTGTAGATGTAAAACCCTACCTTCTAGATAAAAAACAACAAATATATAAAGTTATTAATGGTAAACAAGCTCTTTACTACGATGATGATCACCTTAGTGAAGAAGGAGCATTATATGTAATAGATGCCTATGATACTGTTTTCCAAAAACTTTTTGCAAGACCTAATAAAAAATAACGAAACTATTAAAAAGGAACTGTAATTAGTTATGGAAAAAAAAGAATATAGACCAGATATTGATGTACTCCGTGCCATTGCTGTTTTAGCTGTGGTGTTCTACCATGCCCATATTCCTTATTTTTATGGAGGATATGTAGGTGTTAGTATTTTCTTTGTTATTTCAGGCTATCTTATCACTGGAATTATTAAACATAAAATAGAAAATAATTCCTTTAGCTTTTTTGAATTTTATGAAAATCGTATTCGCCGTATTTTACCTGCATTATTATTTTTAGTTACATGTCTTGCTTTTTTTACATGGTATACATCTGTTAGTACACTAGAATTAAGACAACTTTTCAGTTCTATAAAACGTGTTCTTTTAACTATTCCTAATATTTATTTTTACAAAAACACTAATTATTTTGATCCTGCTGCAGAAACTCTACCCCTTTTACATACTTGGTCTTTAGGCGTTGAAGAACAATTTTATTTTATTATGCCTGCTTTGCTTTTTTTCCTTTACAAAATTTTAAAAGGAAAAATTCAAATTATTCATATTTTATGGGGACTTTGTATTCTTAGTTTTATTAGTTCTCTTATTCTTATTCAATATAATCAAAAATTTACTTTTTATATGCTCCCAACTCGTGCTTGGGAACTTCTTATGGGAAGTATTTTAGCGTACACAAACTGGACACCTAAAACACAAAAAAATAAATTACTTTGCCGTGTTATTGGATTAATACTTATTGGTTATTCCATTTTCTTTTATAAAAATATTCTTTTTCCGAGTATTTGGGCTTTACCTCCTTGTCTTGGAGCTTGTCTCTACATTGCTGGCGGTCAACATGCTCAAAAATCTATTTTAAATTGTATTACTCATAATAAACTTTTTGTTTTCATTGGACTTATTTCCTACTCTGTTTATTTATGGCATTGGCCTATTTTTGTATATTACCAAAATTTCCCTTTTAGACGTGAAATGCCATTAGAAATGGGGCTTGCTCTTTCTTTCTTAACTCTTATTGTCGCAAGTTTTTCATGGAAATTTATTGAAACACCTATTCGACATAATCCTTTTTTCAAAAAACGTTTTGTTATTTGGCCATTAGCTCTTATTAGTATTAGTTCTATTCTTGTTTTCGTAGGAAATATTAGTTTTCCATACCAAAACGTAAAAGGACAACAAATTATTATTGATAATCCAAATACTGCAACAGAACATAATTGTGATAAAAAACATCTTAATTTTCTTTATGTTGGTGATAGTCATTCTTATATGTTAAGATTTATTTTTGCTGAATTATGCGAAAAATATAATCTTTCTGCTAAATACTTATTTTTACCATTAAAAAACACCTATAATCAAAATCAAAATATAACTGAACGCAAAAATAGAAAAAAAAGTGCAAAGACTCTTACTGAACTATATAAAACCACGAAAATTGATTATCTTTTTATTTTATATAGATATTCTTTCCAAGTCTTAGGAACAGATATAATAAGACCAAATGCAATATTAAATCCATTAATATACACAAAAGATACTAATATTACAAAGTATGAAGCACTATATCATGCCTTAAAAGATACTATTGATGAAGCATTATCATACAATGTGAAACATATTTTTATACAATACCCAATCCCAGAACCACAAGGTTTTGTACCTTTTAGTGCAGAAAAATTACATTCTCTATTCAAATATGATGAAGAAAAAATAAATAAATCTCTTGCTGAAACTTTTGATAACTATCATTCACGCAATGAAAAAATTATTACAGTATTACAACGTTTAAAAAAAGAATATAAAGATCAAGTAACTCTTCTAAATCTAAATAACTATTTATTAAATACAGATAAAAATAATTATATCGTAGTTGAAAATAATTACGCTCTATACACAGATGACGACCACTTAAGTAAAACTGGGGCAATGAAATTCCTGCCTTATTTTAATACTCTTTTTCAAAAAATTTTTAACACACAAGAAAAATCAAACAATAATTTTTTAAATAAAAAAGAATAATGAATTATGGAAAAAAAAGAATATAGACCAGATATTGATGTACTCCGTGCCATTGCTGTTTTAGCTGTGGTATTTTACCATGCTCATATCCCTTATTTTTATGGTGGATATGTAGGTGTTAGCATTTTCTTTGTTATTTCAGGCTATCTTATTACAGGAATCATTAAACGTAAAATAGAAAATAATTCCTTTAGTTTTCTTGAATTTTATGAAAATCGTTTACGCCGTATTTTACCTGCTCTTCTTGTTATTGTTAGCTGTTGTGTTTTTATCTCATGGCTTACTTCTGTTAATAACCTTGAAATGCGACAACTTTTTAGTTCTGTAAAACGTGTCCTTTTAACTATTCCTAATATTTATTTTTACAAAAACACTAATTATTTTGATCCTGCTGCAGAAACTCTACCCCTTTTACATACTTGGTCTTTAGGTGTTGAAGAACAATTTTATTTTATTATGCCTGCTTTGCTTTTTCTTTTATATA
>JAHHTE010000126.1 GCA_020024815.1 Mailhella sp. | reverse complement strand
TCCGCGGTAAATAATTTCTTTAATTATTATTAATATATGACAAAATTTTATTTTTTGCTTGTTCTAAAGTTTCTTTTTCTGAAATATAGATAGTTGGATTTAATGGAAATTCAACTTTTTTTGAACCAACCATATTTTTAACAAGACCTTGCTGTTGAGCTTTATATAGTCCTTTAGGATCTCGTTTTATTCTTGTTTCTTCTGAAACATCTATAAAAATTTCACAATAATTTTTTATAATATCTCTATTATGTTTATGAACATCATGATACATACAAATTGTTGCAATAATAACATTATAGCCTTGTTTTGCCAAATTATTACATAACTTAGCATAAGCAAAACCTAATTTTTTTCGAGTTTCATCGTCAAAACCAAGTTCATAAACAGTTCCAAAAATTTCTCTTAACTCATCACCATCTAAAAAGATTGTATTTTCTAAAAAAGGTAAAAGAGCATGCGAAAGCGTTGTTTTACCTGCCCCAGATAATCCTGTTATCCAAAAAACTGTTCCAACTTTTTTACACATACTCTTTTTCCTTTTATTTAATTAATCTTTTCTTTGAGCAATCCAAGCTCTAGTAGTATATGGAATTTCAATACTATCTGTGTGTAATGATTTTAAATATTCTTCAATTTCATTTACAATTGGATAAAATTTATCTTGAGCTTGTCTTTGTAAAGTCGCATGTGAACGCCATGCTTCTACTACTTTTTCAATTTGTTGAGTATGTTTAACTGTTCCTTCAACATATTGACAATTTACAAACAAACCTGAATTATTAATAACGTCAGTTTGATCTTCACGACGTGTACCATAACCATAATCAGAAATATATTTTTTAATAATATTTTCAATAGATTTTTGAATTGGATCTTCTAATTCTCTATGATTCCACATACAAGTAAAGAATTTTTTTGATTTTAATAAACGATATGTTTCTTCAAGAGCTTTTTGTCTATCACAAACATTAAAAGAAGAACCAAAAGTTACAAAATCAAAATCTCCTGTTGCACGGGTAGTATTTTCTCCTGTCCCCTCATACCAAGAAACTGTTGTATATTTTTCTGTTCTTTTTATACCATTTGCTCTCATTGCATCATTAGGCTCAACAGCTTCAACAATGCAACCATATTCAGCTAAAGGTAAAGTTAAATGTGCAACACCTGCACCGATATCACATACTTTATCCCCTTTTTTTACACCTGCAATTTCTAAAAGTTTAGAAATTGCATTAGGTGCATAATCAGGACGTTCTAAATATGCATCAGCCAAACTTGTGTAATCCCATTCTGTTTTCATGGTATCTCCTTAGAATGATACCATGAAAAAGCATGGTATCAAATTATTTTCTTATTTTTGCAACCCAAGCTCTAGTTTTATAATGAGCTTCGATCACATCGTTTTCATTAATTTTTGTACAAATATAATTTATAAAATCTTCAAAATTTTCAGAACCAATTTGCACTTGAATATCGTTTACAGATCTCCAAAGTCCTAAATATGTTTCTCTTGATTGTTTTTCGATATGTTCACCTTCTAAATAAATAACATCTTCAACCATTGAACTATTTTTAAGTTTAGCAAATAATTCATTGCAAAAAGCTGAATTACCAGAAGATTTTCTTTGCATATCTGGTTTATAAGAATAAAGTTTATTTTCTATATCTACCAATAAAGGATTATTTTCTATCTTTCTTGGATTCCAAAGAGCAATAAAATACCCACCAGGTTTTAATATTCTTTGAAATTCTTTCATTGCAACTTCATAATCAGCCCAATGGAAAGATGATGCCATTGATACAAAATCGTATGTATTATCTGAAAGCCCTGTTTCTTCTGCTGACCCTTTAGACCAAGTAACATTTTTTGCAAAATTCATTCCTTCATTTCGCATTGCATCATTAGGTTCAACAGCATTCATACTGATTCCTCTATCAGCAAGCATTTTTGTCCAAATGCCAGTTCCAGCTCCTACGTCTGCTCCTTTTACCTTAGAGAGAGAGAGAGAGAGAGAGAGAGAGAGACAGTTCCTAGTATTGCGTCCAATACTGCAGGTGAATAAGCTGGTCGATAATTCACATAATCTTTAGCTAATGCTGTAAAATCACCATGTTTCATTTTATTCTCCTAATTTTATTTTTTATAAATTATATTTTTATTGATTATAAAACTACCCATAAATTTTTATTATGCATAGTTATAAAAATTATTTGTAAAGCACATATTCATTATTATCAAATTATAACTATTTAATAACAACAAATTTTATAAAATTCTTTTACATTCTCCAATCATGTTTCCATGTTTTAGACTGTAAGGCCTTTTCATATTTTTGAATATCTTCTTGAGTATCACTTTCACACCATGCACCAACAATAGGCACAGTTGTAATAGCAATATTCTTATCTAATATTAATGAAAGTAATGAGGTCATATCTAATTTATCAACTTTTTCTTGTCCTAATTCAGCAAAAATATCTAATAAAGTTTGAATACCTTTTGGAGTTAATTTAATTAATCCCATATATTGCCCTTGAACTTCGTCAAGACTTTGGGGTTTCTTACCAATTTCAATTAATCGTCCATCTTTTTGCTTAAAAGTTTCTGCATCAGCTAAAATATCATCTGTTGTGCCTTCTGCTCTATATGCCCATAAATCTTGCCATAATGTATCATACGTTAAACAAATATCACCTTGAGCTGAAATCAAATTTTCAACATGGCGTGGACTATAAACAATATCTGCGTAAGAAATAATAATTGTTTTATCCTTTAAAGATGGTAATGCACATTGTAAGCTACTTACCATATTTGTTTCAGCCCATCTTTGATTATCAATAGTTTTAAAATTACCATTTAAGAGATCTGCTTTATATCCACGAACAACCAAAATATCATTAATTCCAGCAGAATGAAGACTTTCAAGCTGCCAATGTAAAAGAGGTTTTCCTAAAAGTTCAAGCATACATTTAGGTTTATCTTTTGTTAAAGCACACATTCTTGAACCACGTCCTGCAGCTAAAATAACAGCTTGAAGATTATTCATACTATCCCTCAAATATTTTTTGAAAAAATTGTTTATCTAACGTTGTTATTATTTTTTCACGTTCTGGATGCCACATTACACCATAAATTGGTAAATTTTTATGTATAAAGCCTTCAATAGACTTTTGCCCATTTTCCTCATTCTTATAAGCAAAAGTATTTAAATATTGAGCTAAATTATCTTCAAAAATACCAAAATTATGATATGAATTTACTTCAACTTCATCAACATCAGCATAATATGAAGACAATAAAGAAATTTTATGCTTTGTTGCAACATGCGTTGCTTCTAAAAATTTCTGTAATGATCCACCAAAGTATGTATTTATCATCTGTGCCCCTCGACAAACTCCAACAAGAGGCAAAGAATTATTCATAGCATAATCAAGTAAAAAAGTTTCTGTTTTATCTCTTTCTTTATACAAGCCAATATCATCTCCTCCTGACAAAATAAAACCAGAAAAAGATATATTATTACAAAGTAATTCTACATTTTTTTTATCATTAGGTATAATAAGCCATGAATAATCAGGCAAAACTTTTCTAAAAAAATTATGCCAATCTAAAGCTAAACTATCTCTTTCTTCATAAGGAAGTTTAGTTAACCGTGATGATATTCCAATAATTTTACACATAAGCATTACATAGGTACAATAACATTTGCATCAACATTTAAAAGACATTTCTTTGCTTGCGAAATTTTTTCAAAAAGCAATTCCCCTACACCTATTGCTGCTGGTAATCCATATTCAGCACAACGTATAGCCATATGTGAATTAGTTCCACCAAACTTTGTAACCAATCCAGCAATATTTCTTGTAAATATCCAATCAAATCCAGGATCAGCACTTTCTATACAAATAACACAGTTATCTAATTGTTCAGCACAAGAACTAGTTGCACTTAATTTACAAATTGGAGCTTCGATTTGTCCACTCCCCACAAAATTAGGTGCATTTCTATGTTGTGGAACAATAAATATATCTCTAGAAGAACGAATTAAATAGCCAAGTTTAAGACTTCTTCCAATATCAAAATCATCTTTTCCTTTTTTAGCTAAATTTCTAAAATAATCTTGAGGATCTTGTAAAAGAGCCTGACTTGACCATTCCATAATATCACGCACATCAAGATAAGACATTATATCTCGATCTAATCCATAACTTTCACCAAATTTTGCTATTAATTCAATTATCTCTGAAATATTTTTTGTAAAAACAAATTTTGCATATTCTCTACCTGATATTGCATTAATAATATATTCATGAAAATTATTAATACTTGAAGGTAATTTTGCCTCATCAAGAAGTTTTTCAATATTTCTTTTTTCTTTTGCTGTAAATTTAAACGCTGCTATATTATGTTGAAACTCATGACTTATTGAACCAGCAAAAATTTCTTTTCTATCAAGATACCTACTAGAAAGAATATCATACGTACTTGGTCTTAAATGACCATATTTTTCCATAAATGTCTTTTGTGAAAGATACCCTTGTTGTACCCCTTGAAAATCTTCACTCATTATACCTGAAATTGTTTTTATAGATAATTTCAAATCTGCGTATCTTTCTTGTGATAATGCACCTTTTTGTATTGCACTTCGCAATAAAGATTCTGCAATAAAAGCATGGCGAGCAATTATAGAAAAGGCTATTGTTCCTAAATTTTTACATTCTTCTGCTAATAATACTATTTGAGGCAACAATTTTTCTTTTGTTTTTTGAATTGATAATAAATAATCACCTCTAGATGTTTGCCTATTACTTAATTCTGCAATTGCATCAAAAGCCCATGCCATAGAATTTTCACAACTAAAAAGTTTATTGTGAGGTTTTGATAAATCTAGACAATTTGCAGTTAATAAAGATAACTTTTGTTTAAATTCCTCTTTTCTCTCTTTTGAAAGTAAGCCTGCATAATATTTATTATATTGTTCTTCAAAAGCAAAGGTCATAGCAGTTTGTGCTATTTCAAATTCAATTTTATCATGTAATTGTGGATTATCATTTAATCTATCTATCCAAGCATTAACTAATGCTTCCCCTGTAATATGATCTAACCCAGCAGGAAGAAATGAATTAAAACTTAATCGAACATCAATATAGGGTCTACCACCTAATAATATCATAAGTTCTTCTGGAGGCATAGTTCTATACCCCATCATTTCACGGGCCTTAGACCAAACTCTTTTTGTAATAAAATATCGATATAAACTTGTTGCTAAAGGTCTTGGAGTAATACCTATCATTTCAGCTGGATTCCAATCTGGCATACAACCTAAAATAGTTGTTTTACCAAAAACACCAACTTGTGAATTCATACGTCTTTCTAAAAATTCAATTAAATAATTAATATTTTGTGAAACTTTTTTATCAGCACCTTCAATCCAATGACTTTGTGTGCATAATGGACGAACTTGTAATAAATAAATATTTGCCTGACTATCAATACAAAATTCTATATCTAAACTATCAGAATTACATATTTTTTCAATTTTTTTAGCAAACTCAACTATTGAATATAATCTATTAGAATCAAAATCAGATGATTTTGCATTTCTATATACATAGACAGTTTTACTACTTCCAACACCACTTGTTATTGTATCTGTTTTTCCTGATTCATCATCGTAATTAATAACATAATATGGTGATCCATCAGTTAAAACTCGTGTTGTAATTACACCTGACAAAACAGCTTGAATCATTGGCTGAATTAATACTTGATTTCTATTATCTTCAATAGGATATGACTTAAATACTTTATTAATAGCTGATGATAACTCTTGTAATGAATTTCCACTTTCATCAACAAATACATTTAAAATAGATAAAAAAGCACCTGCACCTGAATTTTCATTTGTATCTTCATGAACACTTGAACTTCTAACAGCAAAAAAGTCTAATGCTATACATTCACCTAATAGTTCTCTAGTAATTTTATTTTTTTTGAATTGACAAAAATCTTGCAAAACAGTTTCAGGTAATTTCTTCCATTCCTCAAAATTCAGAATAAATAAAGGGGCTATTAATAATTCAGTTGTATTATATAATACTTTTAATGTATCTGCTTTTGATGTAAATAAAACTTGTGAACTCATTAGTTATCCTAACATTAGTAAATTATATTGTTACCATATAAAATATTTTTATTTTATAAATATTTCAAACTAATTAATAT
>JAHHTE010000125.1 GCA_020024815.1 Mailhella sp. | reverse complement strand
CATTAAAATAATAATCTTGAATTTCTTCTGAAACCTTTATATATTTTATTGAATAAATAGTAGCAACAATAGTCCAATGCAAAGCCAAAAACGTACCAAGTAAACCAATAGAGGTTAAAATATATGTTTTTACGGTTTCCCTATCTACCATAAAATTAAAAACTGGTTGTGAACTATTACTATCAATTATTTTTGCAACTAACAAAGCAAAAGGAAAAGCTACAATACATAATAAAATAAATTTGCATATATTAATTCTTTTTTCATTTTGAGTTATTTTTAATTCTTTTTCCAAATATAATGAAATATGATATTTATCTTGTAACAAAGATAATAATAAAATACTACTTAACAGGATAATAACAAAATAAAATGGATCAGCAAAACTAAATATAGCAAAAATAATAACTTCTACAAAAAAAACATATATAATCAATCCCCAAAAATATTTTTCCTCATTCTCTTTAAAAAGCATAAAATTTTTCCTCTCTGTGTTTCCCTTTTGTATTCCTACTTCCTTAGTTTTGTATGGGAGTGAGGATTGTTTGCAATTCGGTGATTTTTTGTGTAATGCGTTTTTGTTCCTCAAGTGGTGGAAGGGGGATAAGTAAACTTTCCCATAATGTTCTATTAATTATAGGAGTAGCTGTTCCTGATGAATTATAAATTAATTGTTTAACAAAATAATCACTTGAAAAACAAACAGAAAGAAAATAAGATGTTACAATAATTGGAAAAATAGCATTAATTTGTTGATTAAATGCTACAATTCTATCAATTATAGCAGATTTTCCAATAGAACCACCAATACAAACCTGTAATAAACTACCTTCAACGGCATATCTTGAATGTAATAAACCTAATTCAGTAAGTTTTTTTTGAGTATTATAGTTAATACTTCCCATTTTATCAATATCTGCTGGTCCTATAAATGGAATATCTCCATTATAATATTCCTGTTTTGCTGTTGACGGAGTTGTTCCTGTTGATGTAATTCCAATCTCCCCAAGCCTTACCCATTCCCAAGAGTCTGGAATATCAAAGGGGATTTCTTCTTGTATGCATTTTGTTGTATTATTGATTGTTTCATAGAATAAATTATCCTCTCCTCTAAAGATAAAAGAGGGGTTTTTATCTGCTTTTATTTTTTTCTCTTGAATAAGTTTTTCTTTTTCTTGTTTTATTTTCTCCAAAAGTTTTTTGGCTGGTTCGTCCTTTGGATTTTGGGAAACAAGTTTCCCTTGTACTGCCATTTGCAAGAGAGAATTTTTTAATTGTTGAACATTCATTTCTAATTTTCACTTTGTAACATACTGGTTATTTGAGCTAAAATTCTATCAATATCAGCATTAAGGCTAGCTCTTTTTTCTTGATAATTTAAAATAAGATCATGAGGTGGGAGTATTTCTTCTTCCTCATGGGGATAACCGCAAAAATCTATATTATAATTTTTGTTTTTAATTTCTTCTATGTTGTATTTTTTTGCTTTATAAAAGCCTTCGTTTTCTATTTCTTGGCGATTTTCCCACCAGTCCATTACAGGATTAAAATGTTCTATTTTCATGGGTTTAGTTTTAGAGAAATTTTTATAACCGTCTGGCATATCAAGCCTATAAAACCATGTTTCTTGAGTGGGATTTGTTTTATCAAAAAATAAAATATTTGTAGTAATTGAAGTATACGGAGCAAATACAGAATTAGGCAATCTAATTACTGTATGCACATTAAATTCTGAAAAAAGCTTTTCTTTTATGGCGAATTTTGCGTTATCCGTACCAAATAAAAAACCGTCTGGAAGAATTACTGCTCCACGTCCATTTTGTTTCATTCTATACATTATTACAGAAATAAATAAATCTGCCGTTTCACTACTGCGTAACTCTGTGGGAAAAAACTGTTTTATACTTTCGCGTTCACTACCACCGTAGGGAGGATTCATTAACACTATATGAAATTTATCCTTTTCTTTATAATCTCGCACATTTTTTTCTAAAGAATTAATATGTAAAATCTGTGGGTTATCTATATCATGCAAAAACATATTTGTTACACACAAAAGAAAAGGCAATGGCTTTTTTTCTATCCCATAAATGGAATTATAATACATTTCCCTATCTTCCACTGTTTGCACTTGAGTATCTAATTCCTTTAACGCTGATGTTAAAAAACCACCCGTTCCACAAGCAAAATCTGCTACTTTTTCCCCTAATTTGGGTTTTACCATTTTTACAATAAAATCTGTTACTGCTCTTGGAGTATAAAATTCCCCTGCATTGCCTGCACTTTGCAATGATTTTAAAATAGTTTCGTAAATCTCGCCAAATGCGTGCCGTTCTTCATAATCATCAAAATCTATCTCATCAATTATATTAATGATTTGTCGTAAATGTATCCCACTTTTCATATAATTAAAGCTATCTTCAAATGCATTTTTTACAATAGCTTGTGATAATGGCGTAGTTTCATCTATAAGCAAATTTTTAAGCGTTGGAAAAAGAGTATTATTGATAAAATTCAAAAGATTATCACCTGTCAATGCCTTGCCGTCGCGATTATCCTTTGCCCAGTTTCGCCAGCGTAATTCCCCTGGAATAATAGACGCATAGTCCACACGCTCAAGCTCCCACTTTTCTTCTTGTTTATCATATACCTTCAAGAACAAAAGCCACACCATTTGCTCTATACGTTGGGCATCGCCATTTATTCCTGCGTCTTCACGCATTATATCTTGCAATCGCTTTACAAAATTTGACAAATTCATTTTTTTCTCTTTTTCGTTTATTTTGTTTTTTTTCTTTTTTCTTTTTTTTGGGGGAAATGATTTCGCTTTAGCCGTTGCGACAAAGGAAGCTACGGATAAAGACAGTGTAACCCCCACCCCCCTCAATCAAGCAAATTAATTGAAACAAGTTTCAATCAATTTACCTATTTTAAGGCTTTGTAAAAATTTTCTCTCAAAAATTTTAATTCCTTATTTTCTTTTTTGAAATGATGTTTTTTTCTACAAAAAAATTACATTACATAAAGAGCATTTTCTAATTCTTTAATTGCTTGCAAATATCCATCACGCCCACCAAAATAACTTGCAATTTTTTGTGGAGAGCCTAGCTCCCTAAATGGAACATTTGAAAGCAATGTTAAATTATCAAGATTAATCAAGCCTTCGTGCATATATTTTTCAAGTAATGCCTCAATAACTTGCTTTGCCACTCCTGAATATTTGTGTAAATATCCACGCTTACGCACATTATTTGCTCGTTCCGAACGTGTCAAGGGCGTTTTATCATACGCTATGTGGCAAATAAGATCAAAATCATCAAGTTCTGGCTTATTTGCTAATTTACGCAACTCCTCCAAAGGCACGCCTAATTCTTCTAATTCCTCTATAATTGCTTGTTTTTTCTCTGCTGTATTCCATACAGTTAAAAAATGATCAAGAGTTGCATATTCCCCTAAAATATTTCGCTTAGAATAATCTTTTATACTCTCAGTTGTCAGCTTGCCATTATTATCTAAATATTGCACACGCTCATTTAAAATCCGTACGTCTACACCCCGTACCCTTTGTTTTTGCCGTAAAAGAGTATCTGGTGGCAAGGGTTGCGGCGTTGGATCTAAAATAATAAGATTTTCTGGGTCTTCTAAATCTTCCAAATCTTCCCCTAAATCATTTTGCAATGCTTCTATATTTTCAGGAAAAATATTTTCTATATCTTCAGGCATTACAGAAAATTTTGGTTCTTGATTATAAATAATATCTGGTTGTCCATCAAAATCTTTATCTGCAAAATGTCGCGTTACATCTCTAAAATCCATAATAGTAAAAGCAAATTTATCATAATCTGGCTTTAATCGTGTTCCGCGTCCTATAATTTGCTTAAATTCCGTCATGGAATTAATTACCTTATCTAACACTATTAATTGACAAGTTTTACAATCTACCCCTGTACTCAAAAGACTTGAGGTTGTTACTATTACAGGATATTTTGATTCCTCATCAATAAAATTACTTAATTGTGCTATGCCCTCTGGGTTATTACTCGTTATCTCCATAACATATTTACTATTTTCTGCCACAAGATCTGTATTTTCATTTATCAATGCTTGACGCATACGATCCGCGTGTTCCGTATCTTGACAAAATATAATTGTCTTATGAAAACGATTAGTTAACTTCAAAAATTCCGTAACTCGCTTGGCTACTAGTTTGGTTCGCTCATCTATTATAAGTGTTCTATCAAAATCCTTTTGCGTATATTCGCGATCTTCTACTAAATCCCCATAAATATCACGCTTGCCCTTTTCAGGTCGCCAGCCCTCTAAATCCGTATTCATACCTACTCGAACAACTTTATACGGTGCAAGAAAACCGTCCTCTATACCCTGTTTCAAACTATATGTATAAATTGCCTCCCCAAAATACATGGAGTTTGATATATCTTCCGTTTCCTTTGGTGTAGCAGTTAAACCTATTTGCGTTGCACTTGAAAAATATTCCAATATCTTACGCCATTCTGAATTAGCATCAGCACTTCCGCGATGACATTCATCTATTACTATTAAATCAAAAAAATCTGGTGAAATAGTACGGTATGCGTCATTGCCATTTTCATTGACAAGTTGTTGATATAATGCAAGATATACTTCGTATGCTGTATCTATTCGACGATTTTCTATTTTATGCATTTTTTCGCCAAATGGCTTAAAATCTTGCGATCTGGTTTGCTCTACAAGCACTGTTCTATCCGCTAAAAACAAAACCTTACAAGCTGGATTTTGATTGCGAAAACGATGGATTATTTGAAACGCCGTAAAAGTCTTGCCCGTGCCTGTTGCCATTACTAATAAAATTCGCTTTTGACCATTAGCTATGGCTTCTATAGTCTTATTTATGGCTATTCGCTGATAATAACGCGGACTTTTATCCCCTGTTTGAAAATAATAAGGCTGGGTAATATATTGCTCTTGCTCGACTGTTAAGCCTTTGCTTTCCTTATACCTTTTCCACAACATCGCTGGACTTGGAAAGTCTGCTAACGATAATTCACGCTCCTTGCCTGTAATATTATCATGCTCAAGAAATCCCGTACCATTGGAACTATATACAAAAGGAATATCCAATATTTTCGCATACTCCAAAGCTTGCTGCATTCCCGTTCCTAATGCATATTTATTAGACTTCGCTTCCACTATGGCTAATGGTAAATTATTTATATGTGAAAGAAGATAATCAGCTTTTTTTGCTTTACCCCGTTTATACGTCTTACCTATGGGAATAATACGCCCGTCCGTAAAAGAATATTCCATACGGATTTGCTTTTGCTTGTCCCACCCTGCTTTTTCTATGGCTGGCGTTATATAACGAAGTTTTATTTCTTCTTCTGTTAATTCACTTTTTAAGCTTGGTGCTATATTATTTGTTACTGTATGCGACATCTCTATCCCCTATAATACAATAAAACCTTTAAAACTATAAAGTATTTTATAGCCATTGTCTAGGAGAATAGAGAATACGATAAAATCAATTATAAACAAATATTATGCTAATGTTAAAAGGTATTCTGCTAATACATTAGAAGGTGAGGTGCTATTTTTTACTTCTTCTAAAAGTGGTCTTGCTTGTTCTGTTCGATCTGAAATAAAATATGTTATTCCTAACAAAACTTTTGCTTCAATATCATTAGCATTTTTATTAATAACTTGTTGCAAAATTTCTTCTGCTTTTGCAAAATCATTTATTGCCATATAATTATTGGCTAAACCAAGCAAAGCTCCACTATGTTCAGGATAAAAAGACAAAATACTTTGAAAAATCTCACGAGATTCAAGTATATTACCTTTTTGATTACCTAAACAAGCTATATCTAATAATCGTCTTATTTCTTCTTGAGTAAACATAAAAATCCTTTTAACTTGCACGTTGTGCTATGCTTTTCATTGAATCAGTTAAACTTTTTGTTACTGTTGAAATAGCTTCCAACAAAGCATTATATTGCCCCATTTCAAATTGTAATTGCAACATTTGCTCTTGACTAATATTTTGACCACCATTTTGTAACTCTTGCATTTTAGCTTGCAACTGCTCCCCTTTATCATGGATAGATTGCAAGGAGTTATTAAAAAAATTTTGAACATTAATTCCACCAACTTGATTCATAACAAACTCCTACATCTTTTCTAAAATTTTTTCAGCTGAAAGCAGTGCTATTTCTTTTATTCTAGCAAATTCCATTTCTTTATTTGTTAATCCTTTATCCATTTCGCGTTTTAAAGTTATTTTCATTGTAAAAATTTCATCTTTAATAGGAG
>JAHHTE010000124.1 GCA_020024815.1 Mailhella sp. | reverse complement strand
TTCTAATAGTGTTAATGTACAAATAAAAGTTGTGGAAAATTTAGGAGCTGATTTATATCCTTTTATTGAAATTCTTAATTCAATAAATTTAGAGGATTATGATATTATTTATAAAATACATACAAAAAGAGATATTAAAAATAGAATTAAGCTTGAAGGAATTAAATGTACATCTAATTATTGGAGAGATTTTCTAGTAAATGATATTCTAAGCAAAAATACTATTAAAGAAAGGTTGCAAGATTTTGTCGATAATTCACAATTAGGAATTAATGGTTTTTATCCTTTTTTGATAAAAGTAAATGAAAAGAGTAAAAAGTATGGAACATATAAAAATTTTATAGAATATAATAGGTTATGTGAAATAAAAGATGTTACTCCGCACAAATTTTATGGAGGAACAATATTTATGATACGAGCTTCTTTATTGAAGTGTATACAGCATAAATTTGATAAAAGTAATTTTATAAAAAAACAAAATGAAAGATTTCCTCAATTTGCATATTTTTTAGAAGCATATCTAGGTTATATTATAGAGGCACAAGGTTATGAATATAAGCAAGGAAATAACTTACAAAAATCTATATTAAAACTATTATCTCATAGAATAACATATCCTTTATTTAGGTATTATGCTGATAATATTATCTTAAAAAAATAATAAATATTAAACAAATTAAACATTTGACCTATTTTATTTTTTGCGTATTATATTTCTTGTTAGGAATAGTGTATGCATAAAATAAAATACGTATATCTTTTTTTATTTATTTTTCTTGTAGGGTGTTTTTCAAAAAATACACAAGGACTTTTTGCTATTGATAATGAAGCAGAAGAAATTCTTGTAGATACTAAGGTCTTGCGTTTAGATTATGCTATTGAGTTGGCAAAAAAAAGAAATATAGATTTACAGATAGCCCATTTAAAACAAGAAATAGCCCGAATTGATAAAGAACTTGCTATTGGAAATTTATTACCTCGTGTTGATTTAGTTGCAGGCGTAGCAAAAAATGATGATGCATTACATTTAAATTTACCTACTACCTTATTAGGTATGCCACAAAATATTGCTCTTCCTATTTTAGATGAATCTTATTATGCATATTCTTTAAATGCACAAATACCTATTTTTGTGCCTAGTTTTTGGTTTTTAGTAAGTGCAAGAAAAAAAGGTGAAGAAGTTCAATCATTATTAACAAGCTTGAGTGAAAAACTTGTTACACTTGAAGTAATGAACCAATATTATTATATTTTGGCTTTAAAATCTGAAGAAAAGATTTTTGAAAATGAAGTAAAAGCAGCAGAAGAACTAGTAAAACAAGCAAGAATTTCTTTACAAACAGATAGTATTTTATCTTGGGAATATGAAGAAGCAAAGGCATATTTACTTTCAAAGCAAGTTTATTATCAACAAAATTTGCGAGAACAAAAAATTGCTGCATATAAATTAAATAAAAGTCTTTTTCTTTCTACTGATCATTTTTTTGAATTAGAAAAAATTCCTCATAAAATTAATACATTACCAAGTATACAAGAATGTTTTAAACAAGCGTATCAAGCAAATGAAAAATTTAAAATACATAAAAAAAATCTAGAAGTACAAGCAGATGTAAGAAATATTGCTATAAGTGAATTTTTACCAAAAATAGTTTTAGGTGGTGGAATTTTAGGCTTTAATCAAGATTTAATAGTAGAAAAAAATACATTATATGGGTCAGTATTAGGTTTATTGAGTGTATTTAATGGTTTTAAAACTGTAAATGAATATCGCAAAGCTTTACGACAAGAAAAAATAGCTGAATATGAACTTGTAAGTGAATATCAATCTCTTTTTATAGAATTAACAAATGCATATAATAGAGCCAATACAGCACAAGAAGTTTATACTTTATCTAAAACTAATTTGTTAGCAGTTAAAGGTAAAATAAAACAAAAAAAAGCTGAATTAAAGCATGATGTTATTGATTTTAGAGAGTATTATACAGCATTAAAAGAATATCATGAAGCAATAAGTTTTTATGAAAAATCATATTATCAATATCAATTAGCATGTGGTGCTTTAGCCATAATAATAGGAAAAAATCCTTATGAATGGAATACCAATGAAAAATAATAGTATATTGTTATGTTGTCTTTTTATGGTGCTTTTTTTGGGTGCTTGTGAAAAAGAAAAAGAAATAATTAGACCTGTTGCTATTTATCATGTATCAGATTTTCAAAAATATTTAAAGCTTGATTTTCCAGCTGTGGTGGAAGCAGGTAATAGTTCTTTATTGTCTTATAAGGTATCAGGGCCGATTTTAATGTTTCATAAAGAGCTTGGGGCATTTGTAAAAAAAGGGGAAGTAATTGCAAGCCTTGATGAACGAGATTATGAAACACAATTACAAGCAGCAAAAGAAAAAATGCTTGCAGCAAAAAGTGCGTATATAGCTAATAAAGCACAAGCAGATAATGCAAGAAAACAATTTGTTCGAGCTAATGCTTTGTATAAAGAACAGGCTCTTGCAAAGAAAAAATATGATGAAGCATTAGCCATGCATGATGGAGCTATTGCAAAAGAAAAAGCGAGCTTTGCACAATATAAGGAAGCAGAACAAGGATATTTTAATAAACAAGACCAAAAAAAAGATACAAAATTATTAGCTCCTTTTGATGGTTATATAACAAAAAAATTTGCTGATGTGGGAGCTGTTGTTTCACAGGGAATGCCTATTGTGAGTTTTTCTTCTAATGGAAAAAAGAAAATACAATTAAATATTGCAGAAAAAGATATACAATTATTTGAAAAAGCACATAAATTTTCTTTTATTGCAGATAAAAATATATATTCTTTAAAAATGCAAACATTAGGAAAAGTGAAACAAAGTTTAGAACTTGTTTATCCTGTAATTTTATTTTTTACAGAAGAAAATGCTTTATTAGCTGGAACAGAAGGCACTGTGCAAGTTTTATATGCAAATACAAAAGAAAATAGTCTTGAAGTTCCAGTGGAGGCTGTTTTAAAACAAAATAATCAAGCTTTTGTTTGGACAGTACAAGAAAATATTATTACAAAAAAAATAGTAGAAATTATTCAAGTAACGCAAGACGGTAAATTATTGGTTCGTGGTTTAGTTGCTAATGATAAGATTGTTGCAAAAGGAGTGCATGAACTGCACGAAGGGCAAAAAGTTCGTATTTTAGAAGAATTTTCAAAAGCAAATGTTGGTGAAATTTTATAAGTATGAAATTTATTGATTATTCCGTTGATAATCCTATTGTAGTTCGTTTTTTAGTTTTGCTTCTTGTTATTGGAGGTCTTTTTTCTTATGCAAAATTAGGAAAATTGGAAGATCCAGAATTTAAGATTAAAGAAGCAATGGTTATTACACTTTATCCAGAAGCTGATGCGCATAGCGTAGAATTATATGTTACAGATGTAATAGAACAGGCTTTGCAAAAAGTGCCTAATGTGGATTTTATTCAAAGTGTTTCAAAAGAAGGGTATTCACAAGTAAAAATAAAAATAAAAGAATCTGTTCCTTCTCGTGAATTAGATCAGTATTGGGATAATGTACGTAAAAAAGTAAATGATTGTAAATTACAATTACCACTTGGAGCTATGCCTCCTATGGTTATTGATGATTATAGTGCTGTGTATGGAATGTTTTTTGCCGTTACAGCTGAAAAGGAATATAGTTTATCAGAACTAAGAAAATATACAGAATTTGCCTTAAAAACATTAAATAGAATTGATGGGGTTGCACAAGTTGCAGAGTTTGGCAAAGTAAAGGACGCGTTTATCATTGAATTAGATAAAGAACGTGTTCATGCAATGGGATTAAACCCAAGAGTTATTGTTACTAGCTTACTAACAGATAATTTTTTAACTGGTGCTGGGGCAGTAAATTATGGTGATTTACGAATTAGTTTACGCTTAAATAATGAAGTTAATTCTTTAGAAAAATTAGAAAATTTAATTATTTTTTCGGAAAAATTACCAGATAGTAGTTATCAAATTATACGGTTAAAAGATATTGCGTCCATACGGCAAGGTTATGTAGAGCCTATTACGCAAAAAATGTTTTATAATGGCAAAAGAGCTATGGGTATTTCTCTTTCTCCAGAATCAGGGAGTAATGTTGTAAAAACAGGAGAAAAAATTGACGCAAAGTTGCTTGAATTACAAGAGCGTTTACCCGTAGGAATTAATATTGAAAAAGTATATTATCAGCCTGATTTGGTAAATGCTGCTATTGATAATTTTGTGTGGAACTTACTTTTATCTGTTATTACAGTTGTTGGTGTTTTACTTTTTACTATGGGTATGCGAAGTGGGCTTATTATTGGAAGTGGTTTGATTTTTTCCATTTTAGGTACACTTGTATTTATGCTTTTATTGAAAATAGATATGCAACGTGTATCCTTAGCAGCTTTTATTATTGCTATGGGTATGCTTGTGGATAATTCCATTGTGGTAGTGGATAGGGTGCTTGTACTTCGTAAAAAAGGTATGCAAATGCGTGATGTTTTGCTTGAATCAACGCATAAACCAGCTATGCCCTTACTTGGAGCAACACTTATTGCAGCATTAGCATTTTTACCTGCATATCTTATGCCTACTTATGGTGGGGAATATGTGGGTTCACTTTTTTGGGTTGTGGGAATTTCTTTACTTTTAAGTTGGTTTTTATGTTTAACGCAAACACCAGTTTATTGTAAAACCTATTTAACTAAAGATGTTGATACAGAAATTTCACAACGCGAACGTCTTTTTTATCGAAAATGTCGCCGTATTTTATATGTTCTTTTAAAAAATCAAAAAAAGACATTGTTTTTTGTTTTTATAGCTTTTGTTGTTTCATTATTTTTATTTAGTTTTATTCCAAAGGAATTTTTTCCACCGTCAGATAAAAAAGGTTTTACTGTTAATCTTTGGGTTTCAGAGGGAAGTAAAATTGAAAGAATTGAAAATCAAGCTAAAAAATTAGCTGATTTTATGGAAAAGCAAGAAGGTGTTAATGCTGTGGTGCTTGCAGTGGGAGCTTCTGTTCCACGTTATTATGTAGCTACAATTCCACAAATGCCTAATACTTCTTATGCACAATTAATTGTGAATATTGATGATATTGATTATATGCAAGAACTTACAGAAAAGCTTATGCAATTTGCTGATGAAAAATTATTGGGAGTAATGGTAAGTATACGACAATATCCAAATGGCGTGCCTACTGTTTATCCTGTTGAAATTGCTTTTTCTGGTTCTGACCCTAAAGTATTACATTCTTTAGTAGAGCAAGCTATTGCTGTTTTTAGAGAAAATAAAAATATTACTAATATTACAACAGATTGGCGTAATCAAGTAATGGTTTGGCAAGGGGATTTTTCGGAACTTTTTGCTAGACAAGGGAATATCACACCTAGTGATATTAGTTTAGCTTTAAAAGCCAATGGTGATGGTTTAACTATTGGACAAATAAAAGATAAAGATAGATTAGTTTCTGTTATTTTAAAAGAAAATAATAGTTCTTCATCTGATTTAGCCAATATTATGCAAACACCAGTTTGGGGTATGAATGGCAAGGCAAAGCCTTTATTTTCTGTAATTTCTGATGAGGAAATAACTTTTACAGAAGGGCAAATATGGCGACGTGATAGAGAAAGAACTATCATGGTACAATGCGATGTAAAACTTGGTATTATGCCTGAAACAGTAAGAAAAGAATTACTACAAGGTATTAAACAAATTGAAATACCAAAAGGATACAAAAAGTTTTGGCTTGGAGAATATCATGAGCAAATGAAAAATAACAAAGCATTGATGGCGTATGTTCCTCTTGCTGGTTTGATTATGTTAACCATTTGTGTATTGTTATTTTCTAATATCAAAGTTCCAATGCTTATTTTTGCGTCTTTGCCTTTTGCTTTTATTGGTATTGTGCCAGGATTATTACTTACTGGAAAAAGCTATGGTTTTATGTCTATTGTAGGAACTATTAGTTTATCAGGTATGATGATAAAAAATATTATTGTACTTGTTGATGAAATTAATTTTGAAATAGATGTTTTGAAAAAGAATAAATTTATTGCATTAATTGATTCTGCTGTAAGTAGAATACGTTCTGTTGCACTTGCTGCTATTACTACTATCTTTGGTATGCTTCCACTTTTAATAGATCCTCTTTTTGGGGATATGTCAGCAACAATTATTTTTGGGCTTTTCGTTTCTACTTGTTTGACATTATTTATTTTTCCAGTTTTATATGCTTTTGCGTATAAGATAAAATTAGAGAAAAAATAGGCTGTGTTTTTAGATTTATTTTTTATTGAGAGGGGAACTTTTGAAAAAGTTCCCCTCTCAAGCTCTCCTCTCAAAACTTT